>CAMLCX010000045.1 GCA_946478635.1 uncultured Pseudomonadota bacterium | reverse complement strand
CCGCCCTGAACCGAATAGTTCAAACTCGCATCGTCAAACGCTTCCGGCATTTGCCAGCGAACTCCCAGCGGCAACGGCACGCCCGGCGCACTTTGAACCATTTCGAAGGGCGGGCTGTTGGTGTCGGCCGACGTGCGATACTTTTTAAATTTGAAGCTCTTCAGCCGGCCGCCCTGAGTCGTGAAGACAGCCTTGTAATTCTCCGTCTCGACTTTGACTTCCCGCGCCGACTGGCCGGTGGGAAGCTCCGCGGGCGCAGCTTGCGCCACGGCAGTGGCCGCTGGCGACTCTCTGACCGCGTTGGTATCAGGCGCTTTAACGGCGTCTTTACTTTCGCTCGTGGTTGGCGCGGCCGGCACCGGTGCAGGGAAAAATCGTGAAACCAGGTCCTGGTAAACCACGAGTACTAGAATCGACAGCGCGATGCCAAAAATTGCCCGTTTGTCCATGAAATGAAATTTATTTTATTGGGTCGTACCCGCCAGGATGCCCTGGATGACAGCGGCGGATCCGGCCGAACCCGCAGGCGATTCCCTTGAGGATTCCATATTTTCGAATGGCTTGTTCCGTATAAACTGAACAGCTTGGATAGAAGCGACAGGCGCGCGGCAAGAAGGGCGACACCACCGTGCGGTAGGCAAACAACCACAATAGCAAGATCGCGCGCGGCATGGCCATTACGGTCCGTAGCGCAGCGACTGATGATTGAACACTCGTTCAAGTTCGCTGGCAATGCCTTTTCCAGCCATGCCCGCGGCGCTCCTGCGCGCGATCACCAGGATATCCGTTCCCGGACGGAGCGCGTCGCGATGGCGGCGGAAATATTCCCGGACTTGTCGCTTGATCCGATTACGAATCACTGAATTTCCCACTTTGCTGCTGACAGTGATCCCCAATCGAGACTCAGGCCGGTGGTTCGTGTTGCTGACGACAATGAAACTCGCTGACTGAAGCTTCACGCCGGCGCGCGACAATTTTAAAAATTCCGCTCGTTTTAGCAGGCGCGCCGATTTCGGCAACCGCTGCGTGCCTTTCAGCGCCATTTCTCTATTTAGTTAGCTCCGGGCGCGCTTCGGTGGCACAGAGACCGTGAGTCGCTTCCGCCCCTTGGCACGGCGCCGTTTGAGCACCTTGCGCCCGCCCGGTGTTTCCATGCGAGTGAGAAAACCGTGCGTTCGCTTTCTCCGGATGTTACTCGGCTGATAAGTTCGTTTCATAGAATCATTGCTCCCTTGGGCCGCTCAATCGGCGAGCATTTATATCAATCATACGGACTTGGTGTTGTCAATTTTAGGCCAAAAACTACCCGGCCTCGGCTTTTAATGAGCGCTGCATCAAATCCTGCGCCGCGTCAGCCGGCTTTTTCCCGGCATAGAGCACTTCATACATCTGCTCAACGATCGGCATTTCGACCGCCAGCCGTATCGACAGCGAGCGCAGCGAGCGAGTGTTGCGCACCCCTTCGGCGATCATGCGCGTGGAACCGGTAATTTCTTGCAGACTTTTCCCCTCAGCGACCTGCAAGCCCACGGCCCGATTGCGGCTGAGGCCTCCGGTACAGGTCAGGATCAGATCACCCAAACCCGGCAGTCCCGCAAGCGTCAAAGGATCGGCCCCCATGAACACCGCCAGACGGGTCATTTCGGCAAGACCGCGAGTGATCAGCGCAGCTCGGGCATTCTGTCCCAATTTCAAGCCATCACTGATGCCGGCAGAGATGGCAATGACATTTTTCACCACGCCGCCGATCTGCACGCCGATGACATCGGACGATGTGTAGGCGCGCAGACTGGGCGTGCTCAGCACCTGCTGGACCGCTGCCGCCACCGCTTTGTCGTAAGCCGCAACCGTAACCGCCGCCGGCAGCTGCTGCGCGACTTCGAGAGCGAACGTCGGTCCGGAAAGAAAGACATTGCGTGCCTTGCGCCCGGCGCCGAATATATCGATAAACAGCTCTGCCATGGTTCTAAGGCTCTCTTCTTCGAGCCCTTTCGTGGCACAGACAAGCGTTGTCGCGGGCGCGAGCTTTGACGCGACCTCGGAGAGAATCTGGCGCACCACATGCGACGGCAAGGCGCAAATAACCAGATCCTTATGTTCAACTACCGCGGAGAGGGATTGTGTCATCCTAATCGAAAGCGGGAGCTTGATACCGGGGAGGTAGGTCCGGTTTTCTCTCGTTTCGCTTATTTGCCGAAAGCTATCGGAGCCATGGCACCACAGCGTGACACTCTCACCCTTGTCGGCGAGCACCTTGGCCAGCGCCGTGCCCCACCCCCCGGCGCCGACAACACCGATCTCGTTCGGCATAACCTAACTCCGAAGACACATGAGAAAATTGACTTGCGAATTCGCGTCCGTAGTTTCCGGCCAGGCAGGCGACTAATCTTCGCTCTTATTTTCCACATCCTTGTCCCCCACTTCCTCCACCTCGTCCTCCTCCTCTTTTTCCGCCAAGCGCGCCAGCGACACCACACGCTCGCCCTCTTCGAGCTCGATCAGCCGCACACCCTGCGTATTGCGGCCGATGACGCGAATATCTTTGATGCGCATCCGAATAATCTTGCCTTTATTGGAAATCAACATGAGCTGATCGTCTTCGGTAACTTGCTGCACGCCCACCACGCGGCCGGTCTTGTCCGTGGTTTTCATGGTAATGACGCCCTTACCGCCGCGCGATTGCAAGCGATGCTCCGTCACCTCGGTGCGCTTACCGTAGCCGCCTTCGGCCACGGAAAGAATATCGAAACCAAGGCTCAATATTTCCATGCTGACGACCTTGTCACCGGCGTCGAGTCTCATGCCGACAACGCCAAACGTGCCGCGTCCCGTCGGACGAACCTGTTCCTCCTTGAAACGAATGGATTGGCCATCCGCCGTCGACAATATGATTTCCTGGTTGCCATCGGTGAGGCGAACGCCAATCACCTCGTCGCGTTCTTCGAGTCCGATGGCGCGGATCCCCGACGCGCGCGGGTTGGCGTAGGCCATCAATTCCGTTTTCTTGATCAGACCGTTCTTGGTGGCAAAGACAATGTAGCGGCCTTCTTGGAATTCTTTGACGGAGAGAAATGCTGAAACTTTTTCGCCAGGTTCAAGATTGAGCAGATTGACGATCGGTTTCCCCCGCGCCGCCCGGCTCGCCTGGGGCAGCTCATGGACTTTGATCCAGTAGACTTTTCCGATGGTGGTGAAAAAAAGAATATAGGAATGCATCGAAGCGATGAAAAGATATTCGACGAAATCTTCCTCTTTCGTCGTCGTGCCGATCTTCCCTTTGCCGCCGCGCCGCTGCGCCCGGTAGAGGCTCACCGGATTGCGCTTGATGTAGCCGTCGTGGGAGATCGTCACGGCCATGTCTTCATCGACGATCATGTCCTCGATGGAGATATCTTCCGAATGCTCGACGATCTGCGTGCGCCGCTCGTCGCCGTATTTCTTTTTGATTTCCTTGAGCTCGTCGACGATGATTTTGTAGATTTCCTTTTCGTCGGCGAGAATGGTTCTGAGCCTGGCGATCAACTCGACAGTCTCGCGGTGCTCCTCCATGATTTTACCGCGCTCTAAACCGGTCAGGCGCTGCAAGCGCAAATCCAGGATGGCCTGAGCCTGGAGCTCGCTCAGAGCGAAACGGCTCATCAAGCCTTCCTTGGCGACCTTGGGATCCTGGGAATTGCGGATCAGCGTGATGACGGCGTCGAGATTATCGAGAGCGATGCGATATCCTTCTAAAATATGCAGCCGCTCTTCGGCCTTGCGCAGATCGTAGGCCGTGCGCCGGGTCACCACTTCTTTGCGGTGATCCAGGAAGCACTTCAGCGCTTCTTTGAGATTGAGCAGCTTCGGCTTGCCATCGACGATGGCCAGCATATTCATGCCAAATGAGTCCTGCAGCTGGGTATGCTTGTGCAATTGGTTGATGATGATCTCGGCCACGGCGTCGCGCTTCAGCTCGACGACGATGCGCATGCCGTCGCGGTCCGATTCATCGCGCAGGTCGCCGATGCCTTCGATCTTTTTGTCGTTGACCAACTCGGCAATTTGCTCGATCAGCCGCTTTTTGTTCACCATGTAGGGAATTTCGCTGATGATGATCTGCTCTTTGCCCGTGCGTTTGACCGTTTCGGTGAAGGTTTTGCCGCGCATCTGCACGATGCCCTTGCCTTCATGGTAGGCCTGAACGATCGGCTCTTTGCCGTGAATAAAACCGCCGGTGGGAAAGTCCGGACCGGGAATATGTTTCATCAGTTGCTTGATCGTAATCTCGGAATTCTCGACCATGGCGGTTAAGGCGTCGATCACTTCGCTCAAATTATGCGGCGGGATATTGGTTGCCATGCCGACGGCGATACCCGCCGAGCCATTGATCAGCAGATTGGGAATTTTTGACGGTAAAACCGCCGGTTCTTTGAGGGAATCGTCGTAGTTCGCGATGAAATCGACGGTCTCTTTTTCGATATCGGCGAGCATTTCCTCGGCCAGCGGCGTCATGCGGATTTCGGTGTAACGCATCGCCGCCGGATTATCGCCATCGATGGAGCCGAAGTTTCCCTGGCCGTCAACCAGCGGATAACGCAGGTTGAAATCCTGCGCCATGCGCACAATGGTGTCGTAGATCGCCGTGTCGCCATGGGGATGGTACTTACCCATGATATCGCCGACCAGACGCGCTGATTTCTTATAGGGCTTATCCGAGGTGTTGCTGGCGTCGTACATGGCGTAAAGAACCCGGCGATGCACCGGCTTGAGCCCGTCGCGCACATCGGGGAGCGCGCGGCTGATGATCACGCTCATGGCGTAGGCCATGAACGACTCACGCATTTCTTCTTCGATGTAAACGGGAACCTTTTGCGATTTTAAGGTTGCTTCCATGGGTGACTCGTTCGTCCGAGTTGTCTGAGGATTTTAACTATTCAAACGACTTGAACGTTTTGAACGGCTTGAACTCTTTTATCTTTAGATGTCTAAATTCTTGACCGTCAGCGCGTGCTCTTCGATGAATTTGCGGCGCGGCTCGACCTCATCGCCCATCAGCGTCGAGAAGATTTCGTCAGCTTCCACAGCGTCTTCGATGCGGACCTGCAAGAGCACGCGAGTTTCCGGATTCATCGTGGTTTCCCAGAGCTGCTCCGGATTCATCTCGCCCAAACCTTTGTACCGTTGAATATATTGGCCCTTTTTGCCGCCTTCCATAACGTACGCAAGAACTTCGGTGAGCGACCTTAACGGCGTCTTGTTGTCGCCTTCTTCCACCAGGTAGGGCGGCAGGCCGATACCAGAAAGATCCGCGAAGAGTTTCTTGATTTCCCGGTATTCCGGACTGGCCAAAAACTCGCGATCGATCGCGGTTTGGTAGCCGCTGCCGTTGGCGCGCGTCGATACGACGAGTTTATAGCAATTGTGTTCGGCATCCTCTTCTAACAGGCACGACAACGGCGCCTGTTCCGGAGCGGCGAGATTCACGTAGGCAGCCAGACGGCCCTCAAGGCTTTGCAGGGCATTTCTATCTTTCAAGGTTTCGTCGCCGAAACCATCCTCCAGCAACAACGCCTCGACCACCGTGCGATTTTTCTTCTTCTTGCCGATCAGGATCATCAATTTTTCCCAGCGCGCGATCTTCTTGATATAACCTTGCAAAGGCTGCCCGACGAGACCGTTGCCGTTCTGGGAAGCGCGCAAGCGGATACTTTCGGTACCGAGTTCAATCAGGTGATCCTCGAGCATCGCCTCGTCCTTGAGATAGCGTTCCTGTTTTCCTTTTTTGATCTTGTAGAGCGGCGGTTGCGCGATAAACAAGTGTCCTTTTTCCACCAGCTGGGGCATTTGCCGGTAAAAAAAAGTAAGCAACAAAGTGCGAATATGCGAGCCGTCGACATCCGCGTCGGTCATGATGATGATCGAATGGTAGCGCAGCTTCGCTTCGTCGTAATCTTCCTTGACGCCGGTGCCCAAGGCCGTAATCATTAGGCGAATTTCAAGGGATGAAAGCATTTTATCGAAGCGCGCTTTCTCGACGTTCAGAATTTTACCTTTGAGCGGCAAAATCGCTTGATTGCGCCGGTCGCGGCCCTGTTTGGCCGAGCCGCCGGCGGAATCGCCTTCGACTAGGTAAATCTCACTCAGCGCTGGATCGCGTTCCTGACAATCGGCCAGTTTCCCCGGCAGGGAACCGGAATCGAGCGCGCCTTTACGGCGCGCCAGATCCTTGGCTTTTCGAGTCGCTTCCCGAACCCGCGCCGCTTCGACCCCCTTGGCGACAATTTTTTTGGCTTCCGTCGGGCGCTCGTTCAAATAGCTGCCGAATTTTTCATTGACCAGCGCCTCGACAATGCCCTTGACCTCGCTATTGCCGAGCTTGGTTTTGGTTTGCCCCTCAAACTGAGGCTCAGGAACTTTCACGCTGATAACCGCCGTCAACCCTTCCCGAACGTCCTCCCCTTGAAGATTTTCGTCGTCTTTCTTCAGCAGACCGCTGTTCAGCGCGTAGGTGTTGATCGTACGCGTCAGCGCCGAGCGAAAGCCAATCAGGTGCGTGCCGCCCTCGATCGTGTTGATGTTGTTGGCAAATGAAAAAACGTTCTCCGAGTAGCCGTCGTTCCACTGCATGGCGATTTCGACGCCGACGCCATCTTTCTCGCCTTCGAAGTAAACGACTTTTGCATGGATTGCGGTCTTGGCGCGATTAAGATGTTCCACAAAGGACAGCAAACCGCCTTTATAGATGAACTCATGTTTCTTCTGCGTGCGCTCGTCTTCGATCGTGATCTTGACGCCACGGTTCAGAAACGCGAGCTCGCGCAGTCGCTGCGAAAGGATATCGAAGCTGAAATCGGTCGTTTCGAAAATCGTTGTATCGGGCTTGAAAGTCACCCGCGTGCCGCGCTCTTTCGATTTGCCGACTTCTTTTAACGGTTCCTGCGGATCGCCACGCTTGTAACTCTGTTGATAGACTTTGCCGTCGCGCTTAATTTCGACTTCCAAAGCTTCGGACAGCGCATTGACCACCGAAATGCCGACGCCGTGAAGCCCACCGGAAACTTTGTAAGAGGCTTTGTCAAACTTACCGCCGGCATGCAGCTTGGTAAGCACGACTTCTGCAGCAGAAATTTTCTCGGTGGGATGAATGTCGACCGGAATGCCCCGGCCGTTGTCGATTACCGTGACGCTATTATCGATGTGAATCGTAACTTCGATGGAGTCGCAGTGTCCCGCCAACGCTTCATCGATGGAGTTATCGACGACTTCGTAAACCAGGTGATGTAGACCTCGTTCGTTGGTGTCGCCAACGTACATTCCAGGACGTTTTCTGACCGCCTCCAGACCTTCCAAAACCTTTATGTTGTCCGCATTATAATCGGATTCTTGTGGAGTTTTCGATTCCGCCATTTTCACCTAGCTTCAGACTGAAATTTTTGCTGTAAAGTTGTGGGGTTAGAAAGATCTGTAACCGTTTTGCATAGTACCTAAAACCGACCTGAAAGTAAAGCACAAAGTGCCTGGTAAGGTATTAAAATATAAAGGTAATTTAGCTGTTTTTAACCACAACCCGAAAATCGCGTCAAAACCACAGAATTCACCGCCAAAGAGTTGACAGCTCAAGATGCGTAGGCGAAAACAGATGCGGTGAAAAAGCTGGCAGCGGCGTTCAAATTCTTGACAATCTGGGGGTGTATTTCTGCTGTAAAGCCAGCGGGCAATTCGATCGGCAGCGCTGCCGGGCTTTTCCCTCTAGCGGGTTTGCTTTTGGGTCTGCTCCTTGCGTTAACGAACTACAGCTTAGCCGCTCATATCGATCCACGTATCCTCAATCTTATTCTAGTCGCGTTGCTGATCACCGCCACGGGTGCGCAGCCGCTCACCGGTCTGAAAGATACCTTTAACACGATTGATTCTGAGTCGACGGATAGCGGGCCACGGACGAGCTCCATTTTGGGATTCACGGCAGTGGTGCTGGTGATTTTATTCAAGAGCGCAGCAATGGACAGCATGGATGAGCTACTGACCTTGAGTTTGCTATTGACCCCGGTCTTGGCGCGTTGGACGCTGGTGATCTTCCTTTATGGCATCCACTCGCAATTCGATGAAAATGCCCGTCTCATCGCCGAACGTGTAACGACTTGGCCGGTCATCCTAAGCACGGTTACGACGCTCGCTCTGGCGGTTTACTTTCTCGGCCGCAAGGGACTATGGATCGGCTTAGCCCTCTCGCTTTTTGCTCTATCGATGAGAAGTCTTCTGATAAAGCGCCACGACGCACTCTCGCAAGCCCATCTCGGCGCCACGATCGAACTCAGCGAGGCGCTGAGCCTCGTCCTGCTAGCCTCGCTTTAACTGCGACACGATTCTCGAAATTGGAACTTCTTAAACCGCTCTCCCCCGTCATTTCTCTTTTCATTTTGGTCGCCACTGGGTTTATTTTTGCCCGCTGGAAAAAAATCAGCCTTTCTTCCGTGACGGAAATGATCGTCTACCTGGGTACCCCCTCACTCGTTTTCAGTTCGCCGAAGGCGTCAATCGCCAGGTGCTGCTTCTCTACGGTTCCCTGCCATCGGCCGTGGTCAATTTCATCCTGACGGAAAAATAGCACCAGGACCCCGGGCTGGCCGCATCGATCGTCGTTCTCGGCACCCTTCTCTCCGTCCTTACAATTCCCCTCGTGTTTTGGCTGATTCTGTAGCGCTTCTGGGTTATCTTCACAAAGAATCGCTTGACAGCGATTTTTTTCCATTATAGTTTTCGCCTACGAAATTACAGCGCTAGGTTCCTAGGGAAGTCCGGTGAAAATCCGGCGCGGTCCCGCCACTGTGATGGCTACGAAAGCCGCAACTAAGCCACTGTCCTGAGTGTTCGAAAAAGGATGGGAAGGCGCGGCGAGTAGATAAAAGCCTAAGTCAGGAAACCTGCCTAAGCGCTACGACCAGCCTCTCCGGAGAAGAGAGAAAGGTTTCCGTATCTTTCCCCCATTTTTCGGTTGAGGCCAATACGCAATGATCATGAGATTGGTCTCTTTTTTTGTTCTCTCTCTGTTTTTGCACGTCGCCGCGCTGGCGTACCCCGTTTCATTGAGCCGGCGAAGCCAGGTAGAGATGATTCAGGTGCAGATTCTGCCGACGGAGCAGAACGGCGGCGGTCTAGGAGAAGATGGAATTCCCGCGCGGCGTGGTGATTCGAAATCGAAACGCCCTACGCCACGCGCCGTTGAGCCAAGAATCGAACCGAAGTCACTCGCCAATCCGGAGCCCCAGGGTTTGCCTGCCGATACTGTAGCAACGGTACGCGACAGCGGCATCGCGCGGGTTTTGGCGGCCGTAAACACTTCGGAGACCCTCCGCGGAACGATTGCCGATCCAAACGGCAGCGAAGTGAATGGCTCCGGTAGCGGCCTGGGCGGAACCGGCAACGGCTCATCCGGCATTGGATCTGGACGCGGCAGCAGCAACAGCTCAGGATCATCCCAAACTGGCATTGTTCTAACACAAGCGCGCTATCGCGATGCGCCGCGACCGGACTATCCGGACAGCGCCCGCCGGGAAGGGCGTGAAGGTCGAGTGCTTCTGCGTGTCTTGGTCGACGATCAGGGTCGAGCAAAACAGGTTGAGATCAACAGCAGCTCAGGCAGCGATGCTTTGGATCGCGCCGCGGCCGAAGCGATCAAGCGCTGGCGTTTCCATCCGGCTCGTTATGGAGATAAGGCCGTCGAGAGCTGGCTGCGCATTCCCATCGAGTTTCGCCTCGCCGATGCGAAATCTTGGTAATAGTTTTAGGAGGTCACAAAGGCAATTTCTACTAACCGCAGACGGATGTAAGGGAAAGGGGTGACTCCGAAAGGATAAAGGCAAAAGGATAAAGGCTGAAAGAATTAATCCTTTATCCCTCATCCTTTAGCCTTTAGAGAAATCCCCTGCTGCCCCGCAACTGTAAGAGCTACGAAAGCCGCAAGTAATAGCCACTGTCGGACGAAACGGCTCAATGCTCAGAGGTTCAACCGTTCAAGGAACTCGATCTTGAACATTGAACTCTTGAACCTTGAACCGCAGCGCTGATGGGAAGGCGCGGCGAGTAGGTTCGAAGCTCAAGTCAGGAAACCTGTCCGTCCTGCCTCAACAGCTCCCCTTTCGCGGGAAAAGGAGATTTCCATGAAGGTTTTTTTATTTTTTGCGTATGTGGTGGGTCTATTGCTCGGTGAGTTGCACGCGGCGGAACCGCCCGAGGCCACCCTTCCACCGGTATTTGTAAGTTCCACGCGCCTGCCCGACGTCGTTCAGCCGACGACACAGGTACCGGGCAAAGCGGTCGTCATCACGGCTGAAGAGATCGAAAAGCTCGGCGCCAAAACCATTCAAGACGTTTTGGAATATCAAACCGGCGTCGTCGCCTACGACGCTGTCGGAAACGATTTTCAGAAAACCATAGACATGCGCGGCTTTAACGGCCAGCCCGTGCCCGCCACGAGTGTCTTTGTCGACGGTGTTCGAGTTAACGAGCCGGACTTCAACACCATCAATTTCGATTTGATTCCGATCGAAGATATCGAGCGGATCGAAATCCTCCCGGGCACGGCAACCGTTTTCGGCCGCAATGCTCTCGGCGGCGTGGTCAATATCACGACCAAGCGCGGCCGCACGGATCGGCCGCATGTCGGCACGGACATCGGCGGCGGCAGTTTCGGCAGGCAAAGATACTCGTTCAGCACAGACGGCCCCCTGCCGCTCGCCCATTTTGACTATTACTTTGGAGTGACGCGCGAGCTGACCGATGGCTTTCGCGAAGAATTCGACCCGCGCCACGCCGGAGCGCGAATCACGCGGATCTTCGCGAAACTCGGTTATCGCCTGGGCGAAAACACCGATGCCAGCCTCGCCTACACGCGAGTGCTCGACAACATCAGCCAGGCCGGCTCTTTGCCGGGAAGCCGGTTGCGCGTCGATCGAGATGCCAATTTGACTCCCGGCGATCACGCCGCAAACAACCTCCATCAACTTGGATTTAACTTGAAGCAAAAATTATCCGCCGGCTTTTCCGCCGCAATCAATGGCTTTGTTCGTCGCAATGATCAGGAAAGTTTCGTGCGCGGGCTCTCCAGCACATCGACCCTGGAAACCGGCACGATGTCGTCGGGCACGACGCTCCAGCTCACCCACGATGGATTGATTGTTGGGAGAAAAAATCTCGCCACACTCGGCGTGGAATACAGCCACAACCGATTCGATAGCACGAGCGCGTCAGAGTTTATCTGTTGTCCCGGCGCTTTCGTGACCCAGCAACTGACCCGGGAGAATATTGCCGGCGTTTACTTTACCGATAGCTTGACGCTTTTCGAATCCCTGGTTGCCAGCGCCGGCTTCCGCTACGACTGGGATCACTTGAATTTTACCGGCAAGACCGATCCCACGCTGAGCGGCGTGAAACAGTATGCCCATGTCAGTCCAAAAACCGGCTTGGTTTACACGCCGATGAAGGAGCTTAGTTTTTATTTCAATTATTCCGAGGGCATCCGCGTGCCGACGGTGCAGGAGATCTTTGCCCTGGGCCCGTTCGGTTCGAACCTGAATCTGAAAGCGATGACGAGCCGTAATTTCGAATTGGGCGTCAAGACGCAGCCGGTCTCGTGGTTGGAGGGTTCTCTCGCGCTTTTCTACATGCCCGTGCGCGACGAGATTTTTTTCATTGCCACCGACCCTCTCGATCCGTTTTCCGGTCGTAATGAAAATATCGACAAGACCCTGAGAAAGGGCATCGAGGCTACGTTGAAAGCGCGTTACAGCCAATGGCTGGACGGCTTCATCAATTACACCTTCACGAAAGCAACCTTCGACGCCGATTTCTTTGTCCCGGGAATTAATTTTCTCGACCCGCCGCGTCTGGTAAAAAAGGGCGACGAGCTGCCGTTAGTGCCGCGGCACCGGGTCGGAACTGGAATCAATGTGCGGCCTATGGGAGGCTTGACGGTGTCTCTCTTCGGCACCTATGCCGGCAAACAGTTTCAATTGCGCGACGAGCCCAACCAGGCCAAGAGGTTGGCCGATTACTTCGTGTTGAACAGCAGAATCGCCTATCGATGGCGCCAATGGACCGCGCACGTCGCGTTTAACAATCTTACGAATCGCAAGTACTCGACCTCGGGGATTTTGGTGGGTAACCCGTTCAATGAATCGTTCCGCGTCCCTGCCCCCGGGTTCAATGTGTTTTCGGGGTTGTCGTTTCGGTATTGAGCGAAAGAGCAGCCATGGCTTTCCTTATTGCAACAAGCGGTCAAACCGTACGCATAATCCTCGGGCTTTGCGCGGTCGCTCTGTATTTCCACGCTTCCGCCTTCTCGGCCGAGCGCGTCATCATCGACGATCTGGGCTTCGAGGTCGCAGTCAAAAGGGACATTCGCAGGGTCGTGTCCCTGGTGCCGACGAATTCGGAGATGGTGTGCTTGCTGGACTGCGCGCGCTTGAAGGGGGGGACCCGGCACGACGAGTTTCCCTCGGAGTTGAAATCGCGGGTGCGAGCCAAACAGATCGAGATCGTCGGCGGCGGATTCGATGCGA
This sequence comes from uncultured Pseudomonadota bacterium, assembly GCA_946478635.1. The sequence goes on along the minus strand of CAMLCX010000045.1, from coordinate 4,118 downwards.
ATCTCGAAAAGGTCGTTCAACTCCAACCGGATTTGATCCTTACCAACGGACCCACGCAACAGAGGGTCGCGGTGCCGCTCAAAAACCTGGGGTTTTCGGTCGTGAGTATTTGGCCGCGGGACATCGATGGTCTCACGAAAGACTTTTTGCTGCTCGGGGAGCTGTTGGGCCAAAAGCCGAAAGCGCATGGCGTGATCGAAGACATGCAACGCCGCTTTGCCTTAATGCAAAGCGCAGCGCTAGCTCGATCGCGGAAGAAGGTTTATCTGCAAATGTGGACCGAACCGTTGATCACGGTCGGAAAACTTTCCTTCACGGATTGGCTCGTCGCCGCGGCGGGCGGCATCAATATTTTCGGCGACCTGCCTTTTGATTCGGCACAGGTGAGTTTGGAATCGCTTATCCAGCGCGATCCCGAGGTGCTGATTTTTCTTGCTGAACAAGCGCCGTTTGCGAAAACGCTGTCGCGGCAGCCGGGATGGTCGTCGATCCGCGGCGTGCGCGCCTCTCACTTCTGTTTCATCGACGAGCGTGACATCAGACGAAGCATCGATTTCTTGCATGGACTGGCAAAGATTCAAAATTGTTTGTTCGGCGAGAAGCCAGTGACTCGGACAGCTTCACCGGAGAAAAAGTGAATCGCAAGCGTTGGACCTGTTGGCTCATCGGCTTATCCCTTTTGGTTTCCTTTTTCCTTGCGCTCGGAATCGGGCCGATTCCAATCTCGCTATTCGATATGTCCGCGAGCGACAAGGTGATCGTTTTTAACCTGCGGCTGCCGCGCATTCTTTCAGCGTTTTTCGTCGGCGGCGGATTGGCGCTGGCGGGGGCGATCTTCCAAGGACTTTTTCGTAATCCCATCGCCGACAGTTACCTGCTCGGCGTCTCCTCCGGGGCGTCGCTCGGCGCCGCGGCGACGATCGTGTTCAGGCTCGCCTCGCCGCTGGCCAATTTTGCGGCGGTCAGTTTTTTCGCCTTCGTCGGATCGCTCGCGGCGCTCGCTCTGGTATTCTATTTCGGTCACCATAACGGTGGTTTTTCCATCTTTCGCTTGCTTCTTGCCGGACTCGGCGTCGGCCTATTTCTCTCTTCTCTGGTCGCCATACTCATGCTCTTGGCCGGTGAAGAGCTCAAAGCGCTGATTTTTTTCTTCCTCGGCGGCTTTTCCACGTCGAGCTGGAATACCACCTGGATTTCACTTGCATTCGTGCCCCTTGCGGTCTTGACGGCCTGCTACTTTGCCCCTGAGCTCAATGTCCTATTGCTCGGCGAGGAAACGGCCGAAAGCAGCGGCATCTCCGCGCGCCGGATTCAGCTGCTCTTCGCCGTTCTCGCTGCATTGTTGACCTCGATCTCGGTGTCCGTGGCTGGCCTCATCGGATTTGTCGGTCTGATCGTGCCGCATATGATCCGTCTCGTCTCTGGCACTGATCATCGAACATTATTTCCGCTGACGTTTTTCTCGGGGGGTATTTTTCTTATTCTGTGCGACACCGCGGCACGGACGCTGATCGCTCCCGCCGAGTTGCCGGTGGGGATCGTGACTTCGTTGGTCGGCGTGCCCATCTTTCTCTATTTGATCGGCAAGGAATCCGGTGACTACAATCTCTAGCATAAATCCGCAAGTCGCCATTGAGGCGCGCAATGTTTCTTTCGGTTACGAGAACCGACTTGTTCTAACAGACATTTCGTTTTCAATCGGTTCGGGCGAGCTGGTGGCGCTGATCGGCCCGAATGGCTCCGGCAAGACGACCTTGTTGAAGACACTTCTCGGCTTCTTGCCGGCGAAAAACGGGCAGGTATCGCTCCAGGATCGGCCGCTCCGCGCTTATCCGGTCAAAGAGCGGGCAAAGACCATCGCTTATGTTTCACAACAACCCGCGTTGACTTTTCCGCTGACTTCGTACGAGCTTGTGTCGCTCGGACGCTACCCTCACGCTTCGCGCTTCAACTTCTCGAGTGCCGATGCGGCGGCAGTTGAAAGCGCGTTAGAGCAGACCGACTCCAGGCATCTTAAGGAACGTTACTTCGGCACGCTCAGTGGCGGCGAGAAGCAGAAGATCTTGATCGCCCGGGCGCTGGCACAGTCCGCCCGGATTTTGCTGCTGGACGAGCCGACCTTGCATCTCGATCTTTACTATCAACTGCAAATCCTCGCTGCCTTGAAAAGGCTCTGCATGCAACAGCGCATTACGGTCATCACCGTGTTGCATGACGTCAACCTGGTTTCGTTGTTTGCCGATAAGGCACTGTTGTTGAGCGACGGCACGCTCCGCGCTTTCGGAGCGGTTCGTGCGGTGCTCAATGAAGCGAACATCAAGACTTTATTGGGCGTGGAGATGAAAGCGAGCGAAGATACGGAAACGGGTGCCCGCTATTTTGTTCCACGCGACCCGTTCAATACTCGGCGTGACCCAAACTAGAAATAAACCGGGAGCACCCGGAAATTATCGTACCATGCCTGCCAAAACATTGATGGTCCAAGGGACCGGCTCCTCGGTGGGAAAGAGCGTTCTCGTCACGGCATTGTGCCGGATTTTCAGACAGGACGGCTATAAAGTCGCGCCGTTCAAGGCGCAGAACATGTCGCTGAATTCCTACGTCACTGCGGCTGGCGACGAGATCGGTCGCGCCCAGGCAGTCCAAGCCGAGGCTTCGGGCATCCTGCCCACCGTGGAAATGAATCCGGTTTTGCTCAAACCGGAAGCCGACAACTGTTCCCAGATTATCGTCAGAGGGAAACCCGTCACGAGAATAGCGGCTGCGGAATTTCCCAAGCTCAAGACCGAGCTGTGGAGCGCCATTACGGAATCGCTAGATTGCCTGCAAAGTTGTTTCGACTTGGTCGTCATCGAAGGCGCCGGCAGCCCGGCCGAAATCAACCTTAAAGACCGCGATCTCGTCAATATGAAAGTCGCGCTCTATGGCAACTCTCCGGTGCTCCTCGCCGCCGATATCGACCGGGGCGGAGTCTTCGCCTCTCTGGTGGGAACCCTGGAGCTGTTAGAACCCGCAGAGCGAGAACGAATCAAAGCCTTCGTCATCAACAAATTTCGCGGCGATCTATCTTTGCTCACACCGGGATTGGAATGGTTGGAAAAGCGCACCGGCGTGCCGGTCGCGGGCGTGATTCCCTACTATCATGATATTCGAATTGCCGAGGAAGATTCCGTCGCAATCGAAAAACGCCGGTGGATGAAGAACCGAAGCGACTTCGATCTCGACATCGCCGTCATCGCGCTGCCGCATATCGCCAATTTCGATGACTTCGATCCGTTCGAGCGCGAACCCAGGGTTCGCCTGCGTTACGTCGAAGCCAACGATGCGCTCGGCGAGCCCGATCTAATCATTCTGCCAGGAACGAAAAGTACCGTCGCTGATCTCGCCCATCTGCGAGCAACGGGGCGGGATCAAGAGGTAATTCGCCAAGTCTCTCTCGGCGCGCCGATTATCGGCATCTGCGGCGGCTACCAGATGCTGGGCCAGGAAATCCGCGATCCGGAGGGAGTCGAATCGGCGCGGCCGGTCATTGCCGGTTTATCTCTTTTGCCCGTAACCAGCCGATTCTTCCCGGTAAAGTCGACTCATCAAGTGAAAGGCCGCACGGTCGTCGGCCGCGGAATACTTGCGAAAGCGCAAGGCGCTGCGATTTCCGGCTACGAGATTCACATGGGACAGACGAGCGCCCCAAGCGCCACGCAGCCTTTTTCCATTGAGCAGCGCTCGGGTGAAATCTGCGCCGGTCGAGATGGCCTTTTGAGCGAGGACGGCAACGTCCTTGGCACTTATATCCATGGACTGTTTCACAATGATGATTTGCGGCGCGCCATCCTATCGGAGATTGCCGAGCGGAAAGGCAAAGTATTTTCGCCCATGACTTCATCGTTTTCGGTCGAAGAGCAATATGACCGATTGGCCGCGCACGTGCGCGAAAACCTGAATATGGATCTGATTTATCGCCTTCTTGATTCCCACTAAGACGCGCGATTCGCCTTCCGGTAGCCCAGCGCATCCTGGGCGATGATCATCTTCTGCACGTTCGAGGAGCCCTCGACGATCTGGTAGGACTTGGCGTCGCGGTAGTAACGCTCGACCGGAAACTCGGTAGAGTAACCGTA
>CAMLCX010000044.1 GCA_946478635.1 uncultured Pseudomonadota bacterium | reverse complement strand
CAAGAGAAACGCTCGCATAGCTCCATGGTTGCGCGTGGCGCTGCGACCGGCATCCGAGATCATCTTGGCTATTTTACCCACGGCCTCACCGGAAAAATGATCTTTACATTTTCGGGAATTGTCGCCGCATTCGGGCTAATTACGGTGGCGGTGGTTTATTTCACGCTGAGTTCTTCCCTGAGCCGGCATGTCATGCAGCGCGTTCGAGTGATGGCTTTGAACGTTAGTGATGGCGCGCCGGGATATCTGTTGAGAAATAATTCCGCCGGTTTGCGCGAGCTTCTACGCAAACATGCCAGTCAACCGGCGTTGGCCTATATTTTAGTGGAGAATCGCGCGGGGGAAATATTCGCGCACAGCTTTGCCATGCTGCCGCAGGAGTTTCGGAGCCCCGCGACAGCGGCCGATCAACGAAATGAAAGCCAGCGCACTTTGCGTCTGGGCGACGCCATCGTCAATGAAGTGTCCGTGCCCATTTTGGAAGGTCGCAACGGTACGGTCCGCGTGGGGGTTTGGCGCGACCAGGTCGATGCCGAGATCAGCGAGATCATGATCCCGCTGGTCAGGAGTCTCATGTTAACGATGTGCGGCGGTATTTTTGCGGCGGTATTTTTGGCGTGGCGGATCAATCGGCCGATATTTAGACTGGTGGCAGCCGCCAAAGCGATCAGCGGCGGTGACCTCGATATGCCTTCCCCCAATATAGGCGACGCTAGCGAGTTCGGCGAATTGTCGCGGGCAGTGGAGCGGATGCGTTCGAGCGTGAAGGCGGCGATGATTCGATTGAGCCGATAACGCAAGCAAATCTATAAAAAGGTGACATTACAAGTCACCGTTCACAGTGGAAAAGGGCCGTCAACCAAGTTGACTGCTCATTGGGCCGATCAGGCCGACCGCGCCGGACAGCGCCGACTGGGTAAGTCTCACGCCGTCAGGGATATAGACAGGTTTAACATCGAGCCCGTATTTCTGATCCAGTTTATTCTCGGGAATATTCCAAAGCGGCACCTGGCCGCCATTCAACTGCGGGTAGCCGACACGGATAGTTGTTATCGTGGCTGCGGCATTCGAAGATTGATTCATCGCAAAGAACGCACAGGTCGCAAAAACAAAATTCACGGCCATACGAGACATATTGTTGACTGTCGGACTAGCTTGAGCCATCTGGGAATGTTCCTCCCGTCATTTCTAATGTTCAGCCCGCGGGCACTGCGCTGAATTGAAGGGTACTCCGTATTGATTCGTGACTATGGGCCTTTAATAAGGAACCGAGGGAAATCGTTAGCTCCCCAATACCTTTGTTAGCTGTACCAGCTCTTCGTATCTGCTACCCCATTTTTCCGCGTCCGGCACCAGTGTGTTGCGATTGCCGACGTCGTCCGGACCGCCGGCGGCAAGGTCTCTATAAGCGGGCCAGCGTCGTTGTTTGAACGCGATGTCCTGACCCTTTTTCGATATCATAAAATCGACCAGGAGAGCCGCCGCGTGCGGGTGGGGCGGTTGCGAGGACATGGCAAGCGAAGACACGGACTTCACCGGAATGAACGGCTCGGGAAATACGTAATCGACCGGCGCGCCGGCTTTGCGGAGCGCGACCGCTTCGTGATGATGCGCGTCGATCTGGAGCGGAAATTCCCCCGCCGCAACAAGCTGGGATACGAGCGTGCGTCCCTTTCGTATATTCAAGCTTTGAGCGCCAAGGCTGCGCGCGATCTGTTTGCCTTTCTCATCGCCATAGTACTCCAATAAAGCGGCGAGCCAGTCGTCGGCGTCCTGATCCATCCCCATCTTGCCTTTCCACTTCGATTGCAGCAGGTCGTTGATCGATTTCGGCGCATCTACTTTAGTGACCTGCTTCGTATTGTAAAGGAAGACCATCAGCGAGGCCCAGATGCCGTTGAAGTAGCCGTCTTTATCGTAGAAGCCGGCGCGCAGTCCGCGCCGGTTGGGCGAATCATAGCGGCCAACGGCGTTGGCTTTTTTGAGCGTAAAGAGCGCGGAGCTGCGGATATTAAGGGTGTCGTAATTGTGTCGGCCCGCGCGATGCTCGGTTAAAATACGATTGAGCAAGCTTTGCGGGCCGCCGGTCAATATCTCGACTTTAAGAAAGGGGTATTCGGTCTCGAACGCGCTGGTGAATTGGCGCAGATCTTCCCGGTTCATCGGCGCATACCAAACCACGCTTTTTTCGTTTTTGGCTTCTTTCACCAGCGCAGCTTGGCGCTCCGCCGCCGGCAGGCGGTTGATTTTCGCCAGCGCATCCTCGGACGGCGTAGCGCGGGCCAGGCCGATTGCAAATGCGAGGGAAACGAAGGGAGCAAGAAGGGCGGCGCGTCGAATTAGCATGGACATCCGAGACTCCTTTCAATCACTGAGTCACAGGGCTTCGCCCAGCCGATAAGTTTTTCCTGCCAAGCGACCGACCGGGGCCACTTTATCGTCGATATGAGCGGCAAGGGCCTCGCCGACAAAAAGAAACAGTCCGTCCAGAGCGAATTCCCGCACGACCCGGCATTCCACATTGGCATGACAGCCGGCCACCAGCGGGGCTTGCACATGCTTCGCCGGGATGGTTTCAAGGCCAAGCGCGACAAACTTGTCCTCTACGTTGCGCCCGGAAAGATCACGGCTGCGATTAACCGCGTGGAGCTGAGCTTCAGAACAAACGTTGACGACGAACTCGCCGCTTCTTTGGATCATCCCGCGGCTGAAGTTGTTTTCCTGGATGCCGATGAGTAAAAGCGGCGGTTCATCGGAGATGCCCAATGCGCGGAAAGCGAACTGCACATTACGCTTGCCCTCATGGGCGGTTGAGATGAGGTACAAGCCGGTGGGCGTGACCCGATAGGCCAGCGGCAGTGCGACTTCGTTTAACATAGTGATCTCCTGAACGAATTGTGGCCTTTTACTTCCGGGTTGCGCCGAGGTTCTTATACCAGCGTTCCCCGCCGGTGAATTCCTTCTGCCTTGCGAAGTAGTCTTGGTCGCGTCCGCTTTGCTTCAATTCGAGCAGCAGCTCTCTTGCGGCAGTTATTGCAGACAGCGGCGCACTCGACGGCATGAGCGCGATGCGGAAGCCTGATTCAATAAATTCGAAAGCGGTCATGAGCGGTCTTGGCCACATGCTGACCAGCGGCGCCGGCGCAGTCGCGCCGATTCGGCGGAAATCGTCGGCTTCAGAAAGCTGAACGCCCACTGCGTCCGCGCCCGCCGCGACGTATGCCGCCAATCGATCCTGCACCTGGGTCAGGGGCTCCTTTGGGCGCGAATCGCAGCGCGCGATGAGCGCCAAAGAGTGGTCGCGCCGCGCGTCGGCAGCGGCTTTGATCCGGTCGACCATCAACGCCAATGGAGCGATGGCGAGTTCCTCAGCCGGAGCGCCGTATTCATTGAGCAGGCCGTCTTCGAAACGAATGGCTGCTGCGCCGGCGCGTTCATACAATTTTACGGACCGGGCGAGCGCAAGCGGTTCCACGCATGCCGGGCCGCCGTCGACGATTGACGGTATCTCCGTCGCTTCGGAGATTTGCGCGACGCGCTGCGCGATTTGAGTTATTGTCAAAAGATTCCGGTCCGGCAGGCAGAAGTTTTTATGAATGGCATTGCCGGAGAGATGGACGGCAGCATAGCCGCAGTCCTGCGCCAAGCGCGCAAACAGAGCATCGGTCACTCCGGGCGCGATGGCGCCTTTCGGATCGGCGAAGATAGCGCGCAGATGCGCGCGTTTTTGCGGATCGGTCATTAAAAATTATTCATTCCATTCCGTCGGTGATAAATTGGATCACATAGCCGGCCGGATCGTCCATGTAGGTGCCGCCGTGCTCGCCGATGCGTTCCTTGGCGGCGCCGCGGTCGGCGTTTTCGACGCCGAGTCTGGCGAGATGCGCGAGAGCTTCTTTCCACTTCGACCCTGGGACGTAGAAGGCGATATGCGGTCCGGGGACCCTGCGGCTCATAATTAAGCCTTTGGGCGAAAAGGGTGCCTCGGTCAAGATCAGCGTTTGCCCGCTGGCCATTTTGAGCGTCGCTTGTTTGGAATTCGCGCTGCGGTTCAGCACTTCGAAGCCGAGCACGTCTTGATAGAACTTGATCGAAGCCGGCACGTTGGGCGCCTCAAGTTCGATGTATCCCACCCCGGTCATCCGCCCGAGCGCATGCGGGGAATGTTGTTTCGGATCCTTCGGAATGTAAATCGCATAATGATTGCCGGCCGGATCGGTAAAGAAAAGCGACTGATCGGTAAAAGGGTGAGCATTTCGCACCGGACCTTCGAAGCTCATTCCAAGCTCTTTAAGTTCAGCCATCACAGCTGCGATTCCTTCTTCCCTCGTGGTAAAAGAATAGGTCGGCAAGCCGCGCGGGCCGGTAGGCGCCGGCCGCTCGTCGCTTTGAAGATAGACACCCATGCGCTTGCCGCCGATCTGCACGAATGTATGCGGTACGGCGCCGCGCCTGCGCTGGCGCACGTTTAAACCGTTGCGTTTGGTGATGACGCCGCCGAAGACGTGGACGTAAAATTCTTCCGCCGCGATTAGATCATCGACCGGAACGACAAAATGGTCCAATGCTTCGGCTAGATTTAAAGCGGACATCTATTCCCCCGCAGCAGCTCTTTTAGTGTTGCTGATATGTGTTGCCGGCTCGCCGTTGATTTATCCGGCTTGGAGCTGTTTCATGAACCAATCGGCGATGTAAGTCCTGCGGTCGAATCGCTTCTGGCCATGTCCGACACCGTCGACCATCGAACGGTCCGGGGAGTTGACCGCGTTCTCGTAAAGCTTGAGAGCGCCGCGCGGATCCATGACCCGGTCGTCGATGCTGTAGCCGACCAAAAGCGGGCATTCGATCTTGCCGGCTCTGTCAATGAGCGTGAAGTCCTTTATCTTCTCGCGCGCTTCTTTCAGGTCTTTGGCGCCCATCAACCAACGAAGCCGATCTTGAATGGGTGGATAGTAGTCAAAAATATCCTCGACGAGATTATAAGCGCCGCTCCAGACGGCCACTGCCTTGATGCGTTTCTCCATTGTCGCGCAACGCGGGCCCGAGTAGCCGCCCATGCTGGAGCCATGCAGTCCGATTCGCGCCGCGTCGACATCAGGCCGGGTGACGAGATAGTCGACCACCGCTTTGGCAATGCGTTCAGAGTCCGGCGGGGCGTAAAGTTTGTGATGGCGCAACGTGCCGCCGTGTCCGGGGCCGTCGACGTCGATAAAGGACATGCCGCGGCGCACGTACTGGCCCGCGCCGCCGTCTTCGCCTCGCAATAGAATCCCATCGGCGCCGCCGTAGTTGTAAACCACCGGAAGTTTTTCGCCGGGTTTGCCGCGGCCCGGCCAGAAGAGCGCGGGTAGCTTGCGTCCCTCGTACGGTATGTCAACGCGTTCGAAAGCGGGCTTGACCACACGCCAGGCATTTTCGAAATGCTCTTCGAGTTTTTTGAACGTCGGCAGCATGCGTGGATCGGTGTCGGGCATGTACACGACCGCGCGCCGGTAAAAGTCCGCCGCCCTGAGGTAAAATTCATGGGCGGTTTGATTGCGCTTATCCTGTTCGAATCCCGCGGCCAGCTCTTCGTTTTTCTTGGCGACTTCAATCCATTCCTTATGCCAGCTTTCCAGGTTGAAAAACTTGACCCGTCGCGCGACCCCGCGCACGTCCGGGTCGGGGTGGTCCGGCGAAATTTCCATGCGCACTTCCAGCTGGCCGCCGCCGGGCAAGCCTCGGGCCGGATAAAGCAGTTTCTCCGCTTGCTCCTTGTCGAAAACATCGCCGCTGGTTTTATGGGCCATTTAGAGGTTCTCCTTATCAAACACGCATGCCGATTGCGCTTTCCTGTTTGCCCCAGGCCAAGCGAGATTGCAACCGCCCCTCAGCAAACGAACGGAAGCGCGCCGCGGTAAGGCTGCGATCGAGCTGCAACCCTTCCGGAGCGAAGGCAAAGTAGTTGTGAACTTTGAAGTTTCTGCTGTGTTGCGTTCTGGCGGCTCAGCGCGATCGCGAATGTCTGCTGCAGAGTTCAACGAAAGCCGAGAATATGCGACGTTGCGGCAGCTGACGCGGCGCGAGAATTTCAGGGTGCCATTGCAAGCCCAGGACAAAGCGGTGCACGGTGCTCTCGATTCCCTCGATCACTCCATCGCCGGCAACGGCGTTAACGGTTAGACCGCGACCGAGGCGCTTGATGGCCTGATGATGACGGGTGTTAACATTTAAGCTGGAACGTTTGACGATATCGAATAGCCGCGTGCCGGCTGTAATGCGAATTGGATGACCGCCGCTGGAGTTTTTGGATGTGTGCTCGTAAGCGCCGGCGCTTTCCAGTTGCGCTGCGATGTCCTGGTAAAGCGAGCCGCCGAGCGCCACGTTGATCGCCTGCGCGCCGCCGCAAATGCCGAGAATGGGGAGGTCCCGTTTGAGAGCTGCCCTGGCGATCTCCAACTCAAACTCGGTTCGCGCGGCTTTGATTTCACCGAGTTCCTTTATCGGTCGCTCGCCGTAGTGGCGCGGGTGGATGTCAAAATCACCGCCGCTGAGAACAAGCCCACTGAGCATGCCGAGCAAGCGACCGATAGCTGATTTCGTTCGATTTGCCGGCAAGACGATGGGTATAGCGCCAGCCCGCTCGACGGCGGCCAGATAACGCTCCGGCAAGAACAGTGTCGAATCTTTGAGTCTATCGGAAAACCTGTTGGAGGCGCCGGAGGTATCGGCCGTAATGCCGATCAGAGGGGAAGAGCGGTGGTTCATTTTTTGGAGTCGTAAAGTTGTTTGTAAATTCTGTGATTGCGCAAAACGAGCTTAACATAGCCGCGTGTTTCGATGTAAGGAATTCGTTCGACGAACTCTTCGATGTCGTCGGTGACGATCTCTCTTTCCCAACGATCGACGGCGGCCTCGCCGGCATTGTACGCGGCCACGGCCTTGTGCCAGTTATTCGAGTAGCGCAGCAATAAGTCTTTTAAATACTGGGTGCCAAGGGTCAAATTGACTTCGGGTTCGAAGAGTTTTTCATTCGATGGGGAGGCAAGGCCCAGCTGTTTCGCGACTCTTGTCGCGGTTGGCGGGATCAGCTGCATCAAACCGAGCGCGCTGGCAGGCGAGCGCGCTCGTGTATCGAATAGACTCTCCTGACGGATGATCGCTAGAACAAGGTACGGGTCAAGGTCGCGCTCCTGAGCTTTTTGTTGAATCAATTCCCAAAACGCCAGGGGATAGCGGTAAAAGTCGCGCTCGGATTGAGACAGCGCCACCTGGGTTGCGATGCTTAGACTGCGGCCGTAAGCCTGGGTGCGAAAATATTCCTGCATGAGGACGGCGCGAAGGCGGGCGGGCGTCTTCGCCATGGAGTTGACTTCATCCAATTCGGCCACCGCGAGGGAGCGCAACGACAGAGCTGTTAGCTCGCGTGCTCGCGCAAGGTGGAAGTCGATTTCGCTGGAAACCGTTGGATCCGATTCGGTTACTGGGGTAGGCTTCTCCCGCTGGGGTTCGTCGAAGGGCTCGCCCAAACGATCCAGGGAGCGAAATGCAAGCTCCTGATAATAGGATTCTGCCCCGCCGTTGAGTATTTGGCGATAAAGCTGCTTGGCGGTTTCGGCGTTGCCTGATTTCTCAGCGCTCCGTGCCTGCCAGTAAAGCGCGGCTGTGACAAAACCGCTATTCTTCGATTGATTGGCGAGTGCCTTGAATGTCGCTGCCGCCGCCGGTGCGTCGCCGGCGCGGTAGTAGAGCCATGCCAACCGCCACTGCGCATCGTCGCGCACCGTGCTTTTGGGAAATTGCTTGGCGATATTGGAGTAGAGTTGCGCCGCCTCGTCCTTGCGGCCGAAATATTCATGAATGTCGGCTGCTGCAAACTGCGCGCGGTCGACGTACGTACTGTTCGGATATTTCTCCAGCACCAACTTGAAATACTCGAGCGCCTGGGCGTTGTCGTGCCGGTTCCAGAGAATCTGGCCGATCTGGTAGAGCGCCTTGGGAGCTTCGGCGCTCTCCGGGAACTCCCGCGCGATCAACTCGAGCAGCGGCATCGCTTCGTTCCTGCTGCGGCTTGAAAGAAAGAGAGCGGCAAGTTTCGTCAAAAACCGCAGCCGAGTGTCCGAATCCGAAGCGTTGTTCAAAAGTTTTTTGTAAAGAATCTCAGCCTCGCCGGTTTGGCGCTCACGGGTTAGCCGATCAGCCTCATCGGCCAGCGACTCCATGGTCTGGAAGGCAAACAGATCGGCGTATTTCTCGCGCAAGCGAGCTTGTGCCTTTCTCGCGGCTGCTGTCCAACGCGAATTGGGCGAGTTGTTGCGCAGATCATTATAGAGCGCGTGAGCTCGCTGGGGTTCGCCCTGGGCTTCGCGGAGTTGAGCCTGCAGGTAGAGCGCCTCGTCGGCGATATCCCGTTTGACCGCTTTGTCGCCGCGAAGCCGGCGCAAACTTTCTCCCGCTTGGTCGTATTGTTTCTCGGCGATTTCTATCTTTGCCCGAAGCAGAGTGGCAGGATTGGACCAAATACTGTGCGGAAAACGCTCCTTGAGCTGGTTTAAGCGCTGGCGCGCCTGTTCCAGGTTCGCTTCATTGACGGCGATGGCGGCGAGGTAATACAGGCTGTAATCGGCAAGGCGAAAATCACTATTCAATGTCTTAAGAAATAGCTCTTTGGCTTCCGCCCCTTTGCCGCTGGAGTAAAGTCCGTAGGCGGTCGCGAAGTTGTCCCGTGGATCGGCGGTCTGGCAAAAAACCGCCGCGGGCAAAGCCGCCAGGATCACCCATACAACAAGTAGTGTCATTCGGCGCGCCATGTCTGTGGAAAAGTCTAGCGAAGGTTGTACGGCGATTCAATCAGCATGGTAATAGCGACACCGAAGCGGACAGCCGTCCGACTTGGTTGGCTGACATGCTGTTGTTTTCTGGCTCTGTGAACGTTATGTTCTTTCGCATTACATTTAATCATTCGAGCGTTGAAGCAGCGGCAACAGAAAGCCGAGGGATTACCTAGTTGAAGATCGAAGGCAGCTATACCTTCAATGCGCCGCGCGAGCGGGTTTGGCAAGTATTGCTTGATCCAAAAATCATGGCTCAGTGTATGCCGGGTTGCGAGAGCATGACCGAAGCGGGCCCGGATCAATATGAAGCGGTGATGAAAGTTGGGGTCGCCTCCGTGAAGGGAACCTACAAGGGTAAAGTCGCGATCAAGGACAAACAGGTGCCGGTGCATTATGTTTTGAGCGGGGAAGGTTCGGGAGGGCCGGGATTTATGCAAGGCGACGTTGCCATCGATTTGGAAGAACTGAACGGTCAGACCGTGCTCAAGTACAGCGCCGATGCCAAAGTCGGCGGGCTGATCGCCAGCGTCGGTCAACGCATGCTCAATGGCGTGACCAAGATGATGGTCGATCAGTTTTTCAAAAAAATCGAAACGTTTATTTGATCGCTGCGGCTACCTGACCATGCCGTCGTTTGGGATTTTTGCCTCAAGCTCCAATTGGGTTTGCACCGTGCCGCCCGACGTCAGCGTTATTATTCCTACCTTCAACCGATGGCCCATGCTCGGCGAAGCGGTCAATTCGGTATTGGCCCAAAGTTTCGACGACTTTGAGCTCATCGTGGTCGACGATGGCTCGACCGACGATACGTCGGCTGAATTGGCAAAATTCGGTTCGAGGCTGCAGGTTGTCCGAACTGAACGAAGGGGTGTCTCGGCTGCTCGCAACATCGGGGTCGGTCGGGCCACGGGTCGTTATATCGCTTTTCTCGATTCGGATGATTTGTGGCAACCCGGAAAACTGGCGCGCCAAACAAAATTCATGGCGCAACATCCGGAAATCCAGATCTGTCAGACCGAGGAGATTTGGATCCGTAACGGCGTCCGGGTCAATCCCAGGGCTGTTCATCGGAAGCCGTCGGGGGACGTCTTCCGACCTAGCCTCGATCTGTGCCTGGTCAGTCCATCAGCGGTGATGATGACGCGACAGTTATTTCGAGATCTCGGCGGGTTCGACGAAACCTTCCCTGTGTGTGAGGACTACGATCTGTGGTTGCGCGTTGCGGTGGATCGGCCGGTTGTGCTGCTTCCCGAGCCGCTCGTCGTCAAGCGCGGCGGGCATGCCGATCAATTATCCCGTTCCCTGTGGGGCATGGACCGTTATCGAGTAATGGCGCTGCAGAAGCTCCTACGCGGAGAATTGGCAGGCGCGCGAAGGAGCGCCGCCTTGGACGTCTTGCGGCACAAAATCGGAGTGCTGGCAAACGGCGCGCGCAAACGGGGAAAGACGCGCGAAGCAGACGATTTCGAAGCGGTGCTTGCCGAATTCGAGTTGGAGAGAACAGATGGCGGAGAGCGCGATTCGCGATTACGCGACGGCCAGGGGTTTCCACCGGCAGACGCTTGAGCGCTGGCTCGCTTGGGATGCGGCGGATCAAGAAAGCTTGCAAGAGATCGCCGTGAGCCTGAAGATCAGCGAGAACCATCTACGCGACATGCTGGATTGGCTGGAGGAGATTTCGCTGCGCGACGTTACCAAAATCCGCGAGATCTTGTGCCGACCGGCGGTCCTCTCCATTAAAACCGATCCGCGTCTGGGTCGAGCCGACAAACTCAAGCGCATTAAAGAGCAACTGAGACGCTGGAGATTTCCGCGCCTCGCGGCAGTTGAAGAGCGGATTCGACTGAAGATCCTGGCGCTCAAGCTTCCCGCCGAGATCCAAGTGAGTGTGCCGCCGGGTTTGGAAGGCGGCCGGCTGCGGGTGGAATTTAGCGCCGGCTCTGTGGCTGAACTTGAGGAGCTGACAAACAGATTGAACGCCGCTGCGACCACGACCTGGACTACGGAAATTTTCGATCTGTTGTCCGGCCAGACTACCGAAAAGGTGCAAGGTCAGAGTTAGGGCAACATTTATGAAGCATCTTCATTTCGACGAAGTCATCGTCGAAAGCGGGTCGGAGTCCAGTCCGATCTATCGAAACCTGCGCCGGACCTTGGGGCACTTGTCTTTCAAGGTCGTAGACGGTATCGGCACCGAGCGCGCGACCAGCGGGCGCGGCGATCGCTTCGGGGCGGCGAAGAAAATACTTTATCTCACCCGGCACAAAGGAGAATTTTTAAAGAAATGCCCGGGCAGCGAAGGGCAGGTCTGCTGCAATTATTTTGTCGTCAATTTCGCAAGTAACTGCCCCATGGATTGCAGCTATTGTTACTTGCAGGAATATTTGGCGGACAACGCCGCGCTCAAGGTTTTCAGCAACGTCAACGATCTGATCGACGAAGCCGACCGGACCCTGGCGCGCCATCGCGGTGTTTTCTTCCGCATTGGCACCGGAGAAATCACCGATAGCCTTGCTCTCGAGCCTTACACGGGCATGGTTCGGGAGCTCATCCCGTATTTTGCCGAGCAACCCAACGTATTGCTCGAATTGAAAACCAAGAGCGACTCTGTCGATGGCTTGCTCGATCTCAATCCCAAGGGCCGTGTGGTTGTCGGTTGGTCGATGAATCCTCAGAAGGTGATCGATCTCGACGAGCATGGCACGGCGTCTCTCGGTGAAAGACTTGAAGCAGCGCGTCTCTGCCAGGAGGCCGGTTACCGCCTGGGATTTCACTTCGACCCCATGATCGAATACCCGGGGTGGGAGTCTGATTACCAATCCATGCTCGAGCAGACGTTTGCCACCATCGATTGGCGCAAGCTTTCCTGGTTAAGCCTGGGGGTATTGCGTCAAACGCCCGGTCTCAAGCGCACGATGCGAGAGCGCTATCCGAAATCGGGCCTCTTGACCGGCGAGCAGGTGCTTTGTCCGGACGGCAAATTCCGTTATTTTCAGCCGTTGCGGGTCGAGATGTATCGAAAGATGGTCCGCTGGATTAGACGCGGGGCGCCGACTGTGAAAATTTATTTATGCATGGAGTCCCGCAAAGTATGGGAGCAAGTTTTCGGTTTTGCACCCGCATGCGAGAAAGAACTCGGCAACCAAATGGCGCCGGAAGTTCAACAGCCGATTCATGCTTAATCACGACAGCGCTATCGGCGTATTCGATTCGGGCATTGGCGGCTTGACCGTGCTGCACGAGATCATCGAGGCGCTTCCGAGAGAAAACACCGTCTATCTTGGCGATACGGCAAGGTCGCCCTATGGCACGAAGTCGGTCGACACGGTATTGCGTTACTCGTTCGAAAACAGTCAATTTCTCGTCGAGAAGGGCGTAAAAGTTGTCGTTGTGGCCTGTAACACTTCGACCGCTATCGCTCTCGAACGTTTGCAAAAAGAGCTTGCTTTACCGGTCGTGGGCGTGATTGAGCCCGGAGTTGGACGCGCGCTAGGGAGCACAAAAAACAAAAAAATCGGCGTGATCGGAACTGAAGCGACGATCCAAAGCGGCGCCTACACGCGCGCCCTCAAAGCGGCGGATCCGTCGGTGGAAGTGTACAGCCGGGCGTGCCCGTTGTTTGTTCCGTTAGTGGAAGAAGGTTGGACGGACAATGAAGTCGTTGAGATGACGGTCAAGGCCTACCTCGCAAGTCTCAAGCAAAGCGGCATCGACACTTTGATTCTCGGTTGCACGCATTATCCGTTATTGAAGAAATCAATTCGTAAATTTTTGGGCGGCGGTGTGCGACTTGTCGATTCTGCTGAGGAAACTGCAAGGCAAGTGGCGGTTATGCTCAAAGAATCCTCACTTGTAAGAAAGACCGGCAAGGGCGTCCATAGTTTTTTTGTCACCGACGCGCCCGATCGCTTCATCAAAGTGGGCCGGCGTTTTCTCGGAGAAAAAGTCGAATCGGCGGTGCGGATCGAGCGTTGAGCAGCCTCATCCGACCCTTTAAGTTGCCTTTGGAATCATGTATTTTGACGTTATCTACAGGTTTGAAGCCTCTTCCGCCGCCGCGCAGGCAGGGAGCATTCTCAGCGCATGATTGATTGGATAAAAAAGATCGTTGGCACCAAGAACGAGCGGGAAATCAAACGCATCCGTCCGTATGTCGGCGAAATCAACAATCTGGAGCCGGAATATCAGCGTTTAACGGACGCGGAGCTGGCGGCAAAGACCGCCGAATTCAAAAAAAAGATTGTCGCGGCAACAGCGACCCTAAGGCAAGAATTGGAAGAGGCGGTTGCGGCCCCGCTCAGCGCAGAACCAGATGAGCGCGATGAGCATAAGAGCCAGGCTGATGAGCTCGACAAACAACTGCGGCAAAAGGAAACCGAGGTTCTCCAGGAACTTTTGCCGCAGGCATTCGCCGCGGTGCGCGAGGCCTCCCGGCGCGCCATCGGACTGCGCCATTTTGATGTTCAACTGATCGGCGGCACGGTGCTGCACGAGGGCAAGATCGCCGAGATGAAAACCGGCGAAGGTAAAACCCTGGTGGCGACGCTGTCGCTGTATCTTAACGCGCTCACGGGCAGGGGCGTCCACCTGATCACGGTTAACGACTATTTGGCCCGCCGTGATGTGCAGTGGATGGGGCCGATCTACCACAAGCTGGGTTTGACAACGGCGTCCATCGTGCACGAGACGAGTTATCTCTTCGATCCGACATTTATCACCCAGGACTATCGCTACCTCAATTTGCGCCCGATTACCCGGCAGGAAGCTTATCTCGCGGACATCACTTACGGCACAAACAATGAGTTCGGTTTTGATTATTTGCGCGACAATATGAAATTTTCGCTGGAGGAGTACGTCCAGCGGGAGCTCAACTATGCGGTGGTCGATGAAGTCGATAATATTCTCATCGACGAGGCGAGAACGCCGCTGATTATTTCCGGCCCGGCTGAAGAATCGACGGACAAGTATTATCTCATCGACCGCATCATCCCCAAGCTTCAGCGCGGCGCGGTGATCCAGGGCGACCCTTCCCAGGAAGATCGCGCCGCGATCGACGCCAAAGGGGACTACACGGTGGATGAGAAAAGCCGGTCCGTGACGCTGACCGAAGGCGGCGTGGCGAAAGTTGAGCGGCTCCTGGGCGTGCACAATCTCTACGACCCGCGCCAGATCGACACGCTGCATCACGTGCAGCAGGCGTTAAAAGCGCATGCGATTTTCAAACGCGATGTCGACTACGTCGTCAAGGACGGCGAAGTGATCATCGTTGACGAATTCACCGGGCGCCTCATGCCCGGCCGGCGCTGGTCCGATGGGCTGCACCAGGCGGTGGAAGCAAAGGAGCGCGTTCATATCCGCGAGGAAAATCAGACACTGGCGACGATCACCATTCAAAATTACTTCCGCATGTACAAAAAGCTCGCGGGCATGACGGGAACCGCCGATACGGAAGCGCCCGAATTCAAAAAGATTTACAAGCTCGATGTCACCGTGGTGCCGACCCACCGTGCCATGGTGCGCCAGGATCTTCCGGACGTCGTCTACCGCTCGGACAATGAAAAATATGACGCGGTGGTGCAGGAAATCGAAGAGCGCAACAAGAAAGGGCAACCGATCTTGGTCGGAACGACGTCGGTAGCGAAGTCCGAGCGTATTTCGCGCATGCTCAAAAAGAAAGGCATCAAGCACAACGTTCTGAACGCGGTGAATCACGAAGCCGAGGCGAGCATCATTGCGCAGGCGGGGCGGTTCAATGCCGTGACCATCGCGACCAACATGGCAGGCCGCGGCACTGACATTTTGCTCGGTGGCAATCCGGAATTTCTCGCGCGCTCGGATATGGAGAATGAATGGATCAGCCGCGCCGCCAAGTTACCCATCGAAGGCGCGGCGCGCTACGAAGATGCATTGCGCGAACTGAGGGAGAAATACGAAGAAGAGATCCAGCGCGCGGAGAGAAAGTACCTCAAGGAAGGCGAGCTCTTCGAACAGCAGCGCGGCGATGCGTTGAAGCGGACGACGGAGCTGCAGCGCGAGATCCGCGCGATTTCGCCCTTTCGTGCGGCGCGCGAGCGCTACGAGGACCTGTCAGCGACGGAGTTGATTGAAGCGCTGCACAACTTGCGCCCCATTCCGGATGGCTATCTCAAAGCCAAAGACACGTTCGAGTCGGCTATATTGAATGCGGCAAACGGCAACACCCCCGCGGCGGGTTTCGAGGATGCGAAGAACGACTTTAGCGCCGCACTGGAGCGCTGGCAGGAAAATAGCGCTGAACGCGACGCTCTGATCGAGGCGCTCGATGAAAGGCGCCGGCTTTACGAGCAGCGTCTGATCGATCTCGAGTTCGAACATGCGCGGGCGCTCCTTGCCCAGGGTGAACATGCGGCGACCGTTGCTGAATTTGAGAGCGCGCATCGGGCTTTTCAAGAGGCGGAGATCCGCCACGAGGAGATTCGCTTGCCCTATGAGCAGGCTGTTCAACAGGCGCAGCTTCACCATGAAACGAAACGCCAAGAATATTTACGAATGGTGGAACAGGTCCGAGAGGAACTGGACAAGGCTCCGGACCAGTATCGCCAGCGTTTCGATGAAATCTTTGGAAAATACAACTCGGTATGCGGCCAAGAGAAGGAGCAGGTGATCGCAGCCGGGGGATTGCATATCCTCGGTACGGAACGGCATGAGAGCAGACGCATCGATAACCAGCTCCGGGGTCGCGCCGGGCGGCAAGGCGACCCGGGGTCGTCCCGGTTTTATCTTTCATTGGAAGACGATTTGATGCGCATCTTCGGCGCTGATCGAATTCAAGGCATCATGAGCCGGCTCGGTATGGAGGAGGGCGTGCCGATCGAACACGGGCTGGTTACGCGCGCGATCGAGAACGCGCAGAAAAAGGTCGAAGCGCACAATTTCGATATTCGGAAGCACCTCCTGGAGTACGACGATGTGCTCAACAAACAGCGCGAGGTTGTCTACAACGAACGTCGCGAAGTTTTGAAAGGGCAGATGCTGAAAGAACAAGTCGTAGAGCTGGCCGAAAGTCTGGCCGACGACATTGTTGCGCGTTACACGGACAAAGAGGCTCACCCTTCGGATTGGGACCTTAATGGCCTGCGTGAAGCGTTATACCGGCAATTCAACTTGCGCATGGAGTTAAAAACCGAGGACGAAGAGTTATCTCCCGAAGGCGTGGACGATCTTGCGCGCACGCGAATTCTCGAAGCTTACGAGGACAAAGAGAAGCGCTTCGGCGAGCCCATGCTGCGGCAGCTGGAAAAAATCATCATGCTGCAGACCATCGATAGTCTTTGGAAGGATCATCTTCTGAACATGGATCACCTCAAAGAGGGGATCGGCTTGCGCGGATACGGACAGAAAAATCCGCTGCAGGAATACCAAAAAGAAGGCTACGACATGTTCGAGGAGATGATTCATCGCAAAGAAGAGGATGTGATTCAGAAGCTCTTCACCGTCGAGCTGGCGCGCGAGAACGTAGCACCACAGGTCGAACTTCAACAACCCAGCCCGCAAAGGATGGTCTTAAGTCACGGCACCGAGCCGATTGCCGCGCGGCCAATCACCACCGCGAAACGGGATGGTGACAAGGTGGGTCGCAATGACCCATGCCCCTGTGGCAGCGGCAAAAAATATAAGCGCTGCCATGGTAAATAACCCGCGACAGACGCGCAAGTTTAGTTCTTCCCGGGAAATTTCATCCAATTAAGCGAGTACCGGAGGTGAGTCGTTCCCATTAGATTACCTCTTTGATCAGTTGATCGTTTCAATGAGCAGTTATCTCCAGCGCCGTTTCATGATCGTCGTCGTGGCGCTCGCGCCGCGGCTGATTGTTACCAGCGCCCAGCTTAATGATCTTGTCTTTGAACTCGTGTAAGTCCTTGGTCGAGTTTCTGGTGTCGATCACCAGTTTTGCAGCTTCGACGATCGCGCGGATGTCGTAGGTGCTGTGGTCAGTGAGAATGATCACGCAGTCGTGCTCGGCGATCTTCGCGGGGCTGGCTTCGATTGATTTGAGCGTGCTCCTACCTAGGCGCAAGCTGGGTACCAGCGGATCGTTGTAGGTCAGAATCGCGCCCTTTTCGCTTAGTAGACGCATCACATCGAGAGCCGGCGATTCGCGGCAGTCACTGACGTTTTTCTTGTAAGCGACGCCCAGAACCAGAACTCGTGACCCATTCACTGCCTTCTT
>CAMLCX010000043.1 GCA_946478635.1 uncultured Pseudomonadota bacterium | reverse complement strand
ACTCAGTAGCAGCGAATCTCCACTTCATTGCCGTCGGGATCGAGAAAATAAACCGATGTTGCCTGGCCGCGGGCGCCCCAGCGCGACACCGGGCCCTCGCGAATGGCAATGTCATTGGCCACCAAATATTCCGTTATGCCAGTGAAATCTTCCGCTCCGACGACCATGCAAAAATGATTCAAGTTGCCGTTATTCTTCTTGCCGTCTGCCGCGGACGCTGGCTGTTTCCTCGGAAACAAATCAATAATGGTGCCGTCGTTAACCCGGACCGAAGGAAACCCAACTTTGCCTGATTTAAACTCTTCGACCCGCTCGCCTTTCAGCCCCAACACTTCGGTATAAAACGAAAGCGAGCGTTCGATGTCACCCACGTTGAGAACGATATGGTCGAGTTCAATGATTTTGATCCGTGCCATTGATATTCTCCTTTCGTACAGCCCGCTCGATCAGTCGCCGAGCGCCGATATCTGATCGATCAAGGCATGAACCTCCTCGGGCGTGCCGATGGTGATGCGCAAACAATCCCGCAGTCGGTCAACATCGAAATAGCGCACTAATATTTTGCGCCGCTTGAGCTCCTCGTAAATCGGCTTCAGATTCCGGCCCGCCTTGCGCGCCAGGATGAAATTCGCATGGGACGGGTATACCTCATAGCCGATTCGTTTGAGCGCCGCGCTGAGCTTTTTTCGGCCCTTTTGAATGCGTCGCGCGTTACGCGCCATCCAAGCCATGTCCTGCAAGGCCGTGGTTGCCGCGACCAGGCTCAAGCGATTGAGGTTGTAGGAATCCTTTACTTTCATCAAACCGGCGATAATTTCCTCCGATGCGAAAGCCAGCCCGATGCGCATGCCCGCAAGCGAAAACGCTTTAGAAAATGTTCTCAGCACGATCAGATTAGGCGCTCGTTGGATTAACGGAATCGACGACGCTGCTTCGCTTTCGGCAAAATCGACGTAAGCTTCATCGACGACTAAAATACCGGACACCGCGCGCGCCAATTTCTCGATTTCGGCCAACGGCACAAGGGTGCCTGACGGCGCATTAGGATTGCACAGAAAAGTGAGCGCGGCATTCTGCGCAGCGAGTGTAACGGGCAAAGAGAAATCCGCTGGAAAATCCACCCCGGCGCGCACCCCCGCCTGGATTTCGATTAACGTATCGTAAAGCGTGTAGGTCGGCTCAGGAAAAGCGACTCGATCGCCGGGGCCGACAAAACAACGCAGTAACATCGATAGTAGCTCATCAGATCCGTTTCCCGCGATGATGTTCGACGGTTTCAGTCCATACGCCTCCGCGGCCGCCGAGCGTAAGGAGTCGCTGAGGGGCTCCGGATAAAGGCGTAGCGTGCCATTGATCGCTTTTCGTAATGACGAGTAAACCCTGGGGGATGGCGGATAAGGATTCTCATTGGTATTGAGCTTGATGATTGCCGGATCCTGGGGTTGTTCGCCCGGCATGTAACCGGTCATAGCGGCAATGTTCGCACGGAAATAGTTGGTCATGACGCGGAAGTCTATCGACAGCTTTCGTCCATTTCAAACCGTTTCGTATAGCTCCAGTTCGTCGGTCCAATCACCCTAAAGCGAACCGAAAGGCGCACAGGCCCCCGACGACCGGAGAGACAATTTTGTCCAAGAATTCTCGAAATTGTCCCGAATTCCTGATTTTTCCAACTTTGACACCAAATAACCCGCTTCGACTGTCCTAAGTAGTTGATTTAACGAACCTGTCAAATTATCCGATGGCATGTTTTTAGCTATAAGCTCAAAGTTGGTCGACTTGGAGTCAGATCGATCACAACGCAGTACTTAGGTTCCAAATGGAAACTCGCACCGATCCCAAACTTGTTCCGGCTGTCGTGCTGCTCGATGAGTTGGACAATCTCCTCGCCCAACTGCGTTCGATGGAGCTCGATCTTAAGCGAGCCCAAGCTGAGACTGACGCCAAAATCATAGCTCTCCATAGTCAAATCGCACAACTCGAAAGCGTGCGTGTTACCAATGAAGAGGAGATCGCTTCTCTATGGCATCGAGCAGAAGTTCAAGAGCGGGCTTTGATCGAACGGCGTGAAGCGGTCACCGCCGTCGAGTTGGCGCTCCATAGCAAAATCCAATCTTTGCAACAGGATCTGGCGCGCAGCCGGCGCGATTTGGAGGAGTGCGCTGCGGCTGTCGAGAGGGCGCGCACCGAGGCTGATGCGGAGCGGCAAGAGGTGGAACAACGCTTAGACGCGAGAGAAAACGCACGTCGCGCCGCGCAAGCGGAGACCCTCGAGACAGAAAAACGGCTCGGCGCTAAAATTCACGAGCTCGAACTCCAACTGGCGGACAAACAATTGCTGGTCGAAGCCCGAACCGTGGAGATTGCAAAGCTAAAAACCGAAATCACTCAGCTAACGCAGCGACTCGCAGAAGTCGGGCCGGCGGGGATGGAGTCCCATTTTCGAGATACAAAGCAAGCACAACGGGGCAAAGAGGCGACGCCAGCGAACAGATCTGAGTTCGATGAACAGGAGAAGACAATGAAGATTGACGACGCGGACAAATCGGCCGCGGAAAGCGCGACGGAATTCGGGGAGAGCTCCGCATCGCGGTTGGAACAATTGCTACACGAAGAAATCGATCGGCTGACGCGCGAGGCGCACGAGCGAAATGAAATCCTGCAAAACCGCAACGACGAACTGGTCCGGGTCAAATCCGAGCTCGACCGCTTAAAGGAGCGCGATAACGCGATCGAGTCGGCGAGTTCACGGGCAGAGAGCACCTACGGCAGTGAAGCAGAGCGCATGCGCAACGAATTTCAAGCCCAGCTTGCCCTCCTCCAGGCCGAACTTAGCCAGAAAGAATGGGCGCTGGAGGAACATCAAGCCGAGGCGCGCGGGCGCGAGCAGAACTTAAGGCAAGAAATCGACTCGTTGCGCCGGCAATTGGCGGAAAGTGAAAGCCAAAAAGAGCATCACTCGCATGATTTCGTGTTCGGTGAGACGCAATCAGCTCTCACGCCTGAACCGCGCTTCGAATTGACCGGCAAGGATACCGCCGACGACGGAGCAAATGGTCTTGTCGGTCAACGCCGCTGGAACAGCGGATTTGGCTCAAAGAGACGCTGGCGAGCGTAGAATCAGAATGGGCTAGTCACTGGCAATTGGACTGAAGGGAGCTTTGAGGCAAGCCGTGTTCGAATCGAAATGAGCGTCTGGTTTGCCGAAGAAAATTTATGCTACAGACTGAACGGGTACCGACAGGAATCGTAGGACTTGATCCTTTGATCGAAGGAGGACTGCCGAAGGGCCGATCCATCCTGGTTACCGGGGAACCGGGAACGGGAAAAACCATTTTCGCCCTGCAGTTTTTGGTTGATGGTCTCAACCGCGGTGAAAAAGGCATTTATGTGACCGCGGACGAAAGCCCCATGGATGTTCTTGAACAAGCCGCTTCGTTGGGATGGGACCTTGAATCCCGCGTCGATGCGAAAGAGCTGGCGATCTTGAATGCGGCAACTTATCTTAGCGGGATTCCCGGAGGGGGCAAAGACCGGCAGTTCGACGTGCAAAAAGCCGTCGGCGATTTGGCTTCATTCGTCAATCAGATCGGCGCGAAAAGAATGGTCTTGGACCCCGCCGGTCCATTCGTGCTTTTACGCGACACCAATGCTCGAATCCAAGATCAGACCCGCTTGCTGATCAAACTACTGCGCTCCTCGACCCAGACAACCAATGTCTTGACCTCCTATGCAGTTCCACGCACCGGTGAGCGCAGCATGCATGGTATCGAGGAATACCTTGTGGCCGGCGCCATCGTATTGGAAATGATCTGGAACGGCAAAAACTTCAGCAGAAGCCTGATTGTCGAGAAGATGCGCTGCACTGAAGTAACACCGGCGCAACTCCAATTTGACATTGTCAAAAAGCAGGGCATCGTCCTCCACTCGGGGGTTACGCCGCCTACATCCTAGGTCACCACATGGAACTCGCACGCATTTCCACAGGCATCACCGGGCTCGACGCGCTCCTTGGCGGCGGCTTTATCACGGGTCGCAGTTATCTCCTGACCGGCGACACCGGCACAGGCAAGACCGTCGCCTGCCTGCAATTTCTGGCAAGCGGCCTGGCGCGGGGCGAGAAGGCGGTGTACGTAACCGTGGACGAGCGCCCCGCCGACATCCTGGCTGCGGCGGCGTCCTTTTCATGGGATCTCCAGAAACAGATCCAAAACAAGAGTTTAGTCATTTTGGATGCCGCGAGCGGCAGTGCAACCGAGAAAGGCATCGATCCTCAGAAGATGGTCGCTGATCTGGGGAACTACGCGAAATCTTTGGGCGCAACCATCCTGATCATCGATCCGATTACGCCGCTGCTCCAGCCGGCCAACCCCGCAACCCCGGTTCAAGTCCACGCGCGCTCACTCATTCAGTTGATTCAATCCCAGATAAGCACGACCACGCTCTTTACGAGCCATGAAGCCGAGGTGAACGGGCAGCAGAATGGCGCGAATCACATAGAGCAATTTCTGGCGTCCGGGGTATTGGTGTTAAAGACCACTGACATAGCCGGGCGGTGTGAACGAGTCATCCATATTAAAAAGATGCGCCACACTCCGGTGGAACCCGGCGATCACCCCTTCGCGATGATGAAAGACGAAGGCATCGTGTTGCTCGATAGCCCCGCGGCCATAGAATTGCCGCGCCCGGTCGCAGAGTCGCACTTCTTTCAATCCTTCGAACCGGCAAAAAAAGAATCCTGAGGCAACCCCTGCTTTGGTAGACCGCCCGCCTGGGAGCCCAAGGCCGGCCTCAAACCACTATCTCGAGCCGCGCACTTAACTTGATTTCGTGCGCTTTTTTGCTTTCTTGACAGCTCGGGCAACGATGCTTAGCTTTTCCAAAGAGGTAAAGAAGCGATGCGTCTCGAAAAATTAACGACAAAATCACAGGAAGCACTTCAGCAAGCGCAGAGTCTCGCCGAGAAGCGCAACCACCAAGCTGTTGATGTCGAGCATTTGCTGTTCGCATTGATGGGACAAAAAGAAGGCGTGGTCCTGGCGCTTCTGCAGAAACTCGGGTTACCGCTAAACACGATAACCGAAAGGCTGCAAAAAGCACTCGACCGTCTGCCTCAGATCACCGGGGCGGCCAGCCAGACCTACATCACGCCGCGTTTGAAAAGGGTCATCGAGAGCGCGGAGTCGGAAGCCGAATCGCTTAAAGACGAATACACCTCCACCGAGCATCTTTTGCTCGCAACGATCCAGGACAGCGGCGAGGCGGGCAAGATCCTCAAGGATCTGGGCGCCTCGCGCGATAAGATTTTGAACGCGTTGGTGGGCATTCGCGGCGCGCAAAGAATCACCGACCCTAATCCGGAAGAAAAGTATCAAGCGTTGGAAAAATACGGCCGCGATCTCACGGATCTCGCGCGCAAGGGGAAACTCGATCCGGTCATCGGCCGCGACGATGAAATTCGCCGGGTCATTCAAGTATTGTCTCGCCGGACCAAAAATAATCCCGTGCTGATCGGCGAGCCCGGCGTCGGCAAAACCGCCATCGTCGAAGGGTTGGCGTTGCGTATCGTCAACGGCGACGTGCCCGAGGGACTGAAGGAAAAGCGCCTGGTAGCTCTCGATTTGGGAGCGATGGTCGCCGGAGCGAAGTTTCGCGGCGAGTTCGAAGACCGCCTCAAAGCGGTGCTCAAAGAAGTCACCGAGGCGAGCGGCCACATTATTATGTTCATTGACGAGCTCCACACGCTGGTCGGGGCCGGCGCCGCCGAAGGCGCCATGGACGCCTCCAACATGCTCAAGCCCGCGCTGGCGCGCGGCGAGCTGCGTTGCGTCGGTGCGACGACTTTGGATGAATACCGCAAGCGCGTCGAGAAAGATCCGGCGCTGGAAAGACGCTTCCAGCAAGTCTACGTCGGCGAGCCGTCCGTCGAGGACACCATCGCGATTTTGCGCGGCCTCAAAGAGCGCTACGAAGTCCATCACGGCGTGCGCATCACCGACGGCGCGATCATCGGCGCGGCAACCTTGTCGCATCGCTACATCAGCGACCGGTTTTTACCGGATAAAGCCATCGATCTTATCGACGAAGCGGCCTCCCGCCTGCGCATCGAGATCGACAGCATGCCGATCGAAATCGATGAAGTAGAGCGAAAAATTCTTCAGCTCGAAATCGAGCGCCAGGCGCTCAAACGCGAAGAGGACAAAGCGTCCCGCGACCGGCTCGCGCAACTCGAACGGGAAATCGAGAACCTTAAGGAAACTTCCAGCGGCCTGAAGGCCCATTGGCAAAATGAAAAGGATTCAATCCAGCGGATTCGCTCGCTCAAGGAAAAGATCGAAGCGACCAAAGTGGACGAGCAAAAGGCGCAGCGCGAGGGCGATCTCAACCGCGCCGCCGAACTGCGCTACGGTACGCTGACCCAGCTGCAGAAAGAGCTGGAACAAGCGAATCAAAAACTTGTCGAGCTCCAGAAGAACCAGAAAATGCTCAAGGAAGAGGTCGACGCCGAAGATGTGGCTGAAGTGGTCGCCAAATGGACCGGCATCCCGGTCTCGAAGATGCTCGAGGGCGAAGTTCAGAAATTGCTCAAGATGGAAGACCGGCTGAAACTGCGCGTGATCGGCCAGGAGAACGCGATCCATGCGGTGTCGAACGCGGTGCGCCGCGCCCGCGCCGGACTGCAAGACGAGAATCGCCCCATCGGCTCCTTCATCTTTCTCGGCCCCACGGGCGTCGGCAAGACCGAGCTCTGCCGCGCGCTTGCCGAGTTTCTCTTCGACGATGAGCAAGCGATGGTGCGTCTGGACATGTCGGAGTTCATGGAGAAGCACTCCGTCTCCCGGCTGATCGGCGCCCCTCCCGGCTACGTCGGCTATGAGGAGGGCGGCTATCTCACCGAGGCGGTGCGCCGCCGCCCCTACTCGGTCGTGCTGTTCGATGAAATCGAAAAGGCGCACCCGGACGTTTTCAACGCGCTTTTGCAAATCCTCGAAGACGGTCGGATGACCGACGGACAGGGACGCACCGTGGATTTCAAAAACACGGTGATCATCATGACGTCGAACCTCGGCAGCCAGTATATTCAGGAGCTCGCCGCGAAAGATCGCAAGGAAATGGAGCGCTCGGTCATGGCCGCGTTGCGCGAATCGTTCAAACCGGAGTTTCTCAACCGGATCGACGAAACGATTATCTTCAACAACCTCGGCCGCGACCAAATCGCCGCGATCGTCGACATTCAGCTCAAGCGGCTGCGAAAAAATCTGGCGAATCGAAAACTTTCGCTCGAGCTGACCGAGCGCGCCAAGGCGCTCATCGCTGAGAAAGGCTACGACCCCGTTTACGGAGCGCGGCCGCTCAAACGCACGATTCAACGATTGATTCAGGATCCGCTCGCGGTTAAGATTCTTGGCGGGGAATTCAAAGAAGGCGATCGAGTCACGGTCGACGTTGACGGCGAAGAGTTAAGCTTCAGCCATGGCGCGGGTGCTCCGGCGCTTGAGAGCTACGAACAACGGACGATCCATTGAGATCAGCATCAGGAAGAATTCCGCCCGGGTTGGCGCGGGTACGCAAGGCGCTTCCGCCTGCCGTAAGCATCATCCAAAGCAAGAGGAGCGAACGGCGCAAACGTGCTAATGAAAGATTGCTTCGGGAGCTGAAAGAAACTTTACCGCCCAAATCTACGTAACTCGCTCTGCGATTTTCTGACTGGAGGGAGTAGCGCCATGAAGCCTGCTCCCTTTTTTTTCACTCATGGCCGATTCCAACACTACCGACGCGCAAACTCGCCATTCGCGCCTTGTGCTCTATCAGGTCTCTCTCGGTCTGGTGCTGGTTGCGATCAATCACCGCGCGATCCAGGTCGCCTTGCCGACGCTCACCCATGTCTTCCACGCGGATTTGTCTTTTATCCAATGGATCTTGCTGGTTTACGATCTCGCCGTGATCGGTCTGGTGCTGACCTTGGGCCGCCTCGGCGACTTGTTCGGCCGGAAATGGATTTACATTGCCGGGTTTTTGCTATTTGTCTTGAGTTCCGCGTTGTGCGGCATAGCTCAAACCTCGGCTCAACTCATCGCTTTTCGCGTTCTTCAGGGGGTCGGCGGCGCCATCATTTTAGCCAACGGACGAGCGCTGGTATCGATCAACTCACTGCCCTCCGAACGCGGCAAGGCGCTCGGGCTAACGTCGACGGCGTATCACGTCGGTTATATGACCGGCCCAACGCTCGGCGGCTTCATCATCGACGCCATTGGTTGGCGTTGGCTATTTTTCATGACTATTCCCATCGGCCTTGCCTGCGCTTACTTCGCCTGGCGCGTGTTGAAAGAAAGGAAAAAGAACGAGTCGGACAAAACAGTCGATTGGCTGGGCGCCCTGTATTTGTTGCTGACCAACATTTGTTTTGTCTATGCTTTGAATCAGCTGCCCCATCTTGGCTTCGGCCACCCCGTGGTCTTTTCGTTTTTTGTTGTCTCGCTGGTGTGCCTTGCGCTCTTTATCCACACGGAACGAAAGGTGCCAACGCCGATCTTGAGCCTCGCGCTCTTTCGCAACCGCCTTTTCACCGCCTCGAACTTGAGTTTGTTTTTCATCACGTCGACGCAGTCCGCCATTACCGTACTGCTGCCGTTTTACCTGCAAAACCTGATGGGCTTCACGCCCACGCAGATGGGCTGGTTGCTCATCGGCAGCTCCGTCGTGATTATCCTGTTCGCTCCGCTGGCGGGCTGGCTGTCGGATCGTTTCGGTTCGCGCCTGCTTTGTAGCGCCGGCGCGGCGATTATCGTCGCGGGGCAATACCTGATCGCTTCGTTCACGCTGAACTCTTCAGTTTTCCAGCTGGTTCTGCCGCAGGTTATGATCGGCCTGGGGTGGGCGTTGTTCAATTCACCCAATCAGAGCGCGATCATGAGCGCCGTCTCACGAGATCAAGCCGGCGCCGCCTCCGGCATGACCGTCACCACGGCTCGCGTTGGCGGCGCCATCGGCATTGCGCTCTCAGGCGCCATCATGACCTACGCCCTAAGCGCAAACGGACTGACTCCCGGGCAGATCGAATCGCCCGAGAGCTGGAGCGCAGCGCCTCGGGAGTTTCTCAACGCCTTTGGCTCCACCGCGCATTTTTTAAATGCCTTCGCGCTACTGGCGGTTTTGTTTTCGCTGCTGCGCGGCGCTAAAAGAATTGATTGAGAGTTCTGCTTTGGCGAATCCGCCGGCGTTTCACTCAATTGCCAGAACGGAGATTGACGCCACGAATCAAAGACGTTCCACGCTCATCTTGCTCAATGTTTGCGTCGGCCAATTCATCGTCGGGCTCGATCAGCGCGCGTTGCTGGTGGCGCTGCCAACGCTGACCCATACATTTCACGCCAGCCTGACGACCATTCAGTGGGTATTGCTCATCTACGATCTTACCCTCATCAGTTTGGTCATCACGGTAGGCCGGATGGGCGATCTTTTCGGCCGCCGGCGTTTCTACACCTCCGGTTTTTTGCTTTTCGTTCTGAGCTCCGCGCTTTGCGGCGCGTCCCATTCCGCGGGTCAGATTATTTTCTTTCGCGGCCTGCAAGCCATCGGCGGCGCGATGATCTCCGCGAACGGCCGAGCCGTCGCATCCATCGCCGTGCCATCGACCGAGCGCGGCAAGGCGATGGGCTTGATCTCCATGGCCTTTCACGTC
This sequence comes from uncultured Pseudomonadota bacterium, assembly GCA_946478635.1. Next base: position 7,388 of record CAMLCX010000043.1, on the reverse strand, counting down.
GGTTTTCTCACCGGCCCCACGCTCGGCGGATTCGTCATCGACAGCATTGGCTGGCGCTGGATCTTCTTCCTTAATCTGCCGGTCGGGATCTGGGGAGCCTACCTGGCGTGGAAGCTTCTCGAGGAAAGCAAAGAAAACATCGAGCGCGTCTCGGTCGATTTTCCCGGAGCGATTCTACTCCTGTTCACTTGCAGCCTGTTTATCTATGGTATGAATCAGCTTCCCCACGTCGGCTGGCGGAGTCCAATCGTGATTCGAACGCTTGGTCTATCGGTCCTGGCTCTGGTGCTTTTTGTTTGGACCGAACTGCGCGCGCGCATGCCGATCTTGGATTTCACCCTTTTTAAGAACCGGCTCTTCACGGCGTCCATGTTCAGCCTGTTTTTTATCACCTCGACGCAATCGGCGATCAGCTTTCTGATGCCCTTCTATCTGCAAAACATTCTTCATTTCACCCCCACGCAAATGGGCTGGATCATCGTCGCCAACTCCGTCGTCATCGTTCTGGTTGCGCCGCTCGCCGGTTGGCTCTCGGATCGCCTGGGGTCGCGAGCGCTCTGTACGTTCGGTTCGATGGTGATTGTCATCGGCCAGTTTTTTGTCGCTTCGCTAGGTATCGACTCGTCGATACCACGAATCATCTTCCCCATTGCCCTCATCGGCTTGGGCTGGGCATTTTTTAATTCACCGAACCAAAGCGCGATCCTGGGCTCGGTGGCGCGCGACAAGGTCGGCACCGCCTCCGGGATGAATACGACCACCGCGCGCACCGGCGGCGCCATGGGCGTCGCCCTTGCGGCGACACTATTTACCTATGGCCTGACCGCCGCCGGGCTTTCGCTGGCGCAGACGGAGTCGCCCGAAAGTTGGGGCGTTTCACCCGGCATTTTCATGCGATCTTTCAACCACACCGTGCACGTTATCAATTTTTTCACGCTTCTATCTATCTTTTTCTCGGTGATCCGGGGTCCGCGGAAAGATTAAACTTTCGCGCCCAACCCGGTTTATTAATGCCACGAGGAAACCCGACGACACTCTGCTGATCGAGGTGCGACCCTGGAGGAACGAAGGCACTGGCGCGAATGTTTCACTTTGGTATCGGCGCTCGGCACGACGTTTGACCTTTTCGCTACTGACCTCATGCGCAACTCACCCCGCTTGCATCTTGAAGGCACAACTGCTTTGCCTTCGTTCCGGAAGGGTTGCAGCTCGATTGCAGCTTCACCGCGAGAAACCCAGGCTAGCTTTTTGGCACAATGAAATCGGAGAATGACTCAAATACAAGACGTACCTCGCGCTTGATCCTATTGAGCGTCTGCATTGGCCAGATCATCGTCGGCCTCGATCTGCGCGCGATCACCGTTGCTTTGCCGACGCTAACGACGAGCTTTCATAGCGAGTTTACGACCATCCAGTGGACCATTCTCGTTTACGATCTGGTTTTGATCGGCCTCATTATTACCATGGGCCGGCTGGGCGATCTTTTTGGCCGCCGGCGCATTTACAGCCTGGGATTCTTGATCTTTGTAGCCGCTTCCGCGCTGTGCGGTCTCACTCAAACTACCGGGCAACTGATTTTCTTTCGCGCCGTCCAGGCTATCGGCGGTTCGATGATCGCCGCCAACGGCAGAGCGATTGTCTCGGTCAATTTACCGCAGGCCGAGCGCGGCCGGGCTTTGGGTCTGACGTCCACCGCATTTCACATCGGCTTTCTCACCGGACCTTCCTTGGGCGGGTTTCTCATCGACACCATCGGCTGGCGCTGGATTTTTTATATCAACATGCCCTTCAGCATCTGGGGCGCTTACCTGGCTTGGAAGGTCGTGCCGGAAACCCGGGCGCGGGAAAATCTCGCCGTCGATCTTCCGGGGGCATTACTATTGCTCTTGACCAACGGCCTGTTCATCTATGCAATCGATCAGCTGCCACGAATCGGCTGGCGGCATCCAGCTTTTATTACAACCTTGGCGCTTTCTCTGATCGCGCTGTTCTTTTTGCTCCGCACCGAAAATAAAGCGAAGGCGCCGATACTGAATCTGGCGATGTTTCGCGACCGGCTCTTCAGCGCCGGCATTGCAAGTTTGTTCCTGGTTGCCGGCACGCTGTCGGCAATCAATTTTCTGCTGCCCTTCTATCTGCAATATCTCCTCGGCTATTCGGCTTCGCAGGTGGGCTGGATCATCGTCGCCGATTCGGTGGTCATCATGGTGATGGCGCCCATTGCCGGCGCGCTGTCGGATCGTTTGGGCTCGCGCCTGCTGTGCACAATCGGCTGCGCCATTGTCGCGGTTGCGCAGTTCTTCTTGGCATCCCTTGAGATCGATTCATCGCTCGTCCGCATCATGATTCCGCTGGTGATCTGGGGCGTGGGCTGGGCGCTCTTCAACGCACCCAATCAGAGTTCGATACTCAGCTCGGCGAGCGCCGACAAAGTCGGCGCTGCAGCCGGCATGATTGCGACCACGGCGCGCGCCGGCGGGGCCATGGGGGTGGCGCTTTCGGCAACGTTATTCGGCCATGTTGTGTCGACCGCTGGTTTCAGTAGCAGCCAGATCGGCGAGCCCGCCAATTGGCGCGCCGCGCCACAGGTATTCATGGACGCGTTCAGCACGACGATTTTCGTGCTAAACGTTTTCACCGTGCTGGCGATCGTTTTTTCCGCTGTTCGCGGCCAAAAACGTATGGACTGACCGATTCTGCGCCGCCAATTGCTTGGGAATATGCGTAAGCACCCCATATGCGTCTCTCCCAACGTTTGTAAGGGTCTCGAGCCCCGCCTCAAACTGGATTCCGGTAAAAACAGCCGGGATGACGGACATTGCAAGGCAGTCGCGATTCCGCTTGACACGCAGCAACACAGCTCACTACTCTTTCCAATCGAGATCATCCAGTTTGCCGAGGTGGCCATGAATCTTACGACGAGAGTAGTCCGATCGGTTATCGCTGCGGCTCTTGGATTCACGGTCCTAGCATATTCCAGCGCTGGGCTTTTTGCGGCCGAAGCGCCGAGCCTGCGCGTCGTCTACAACGCGCTCGGCGGTTCCATGGCGCCGATTTGGGTTTCTCAAGAACTCGGGCTCTTCGCGAAACACGGCCTGCAGCACAATCTCAACTACCTGGCGGCGACAACGGCGGTGCAGGCGATGGCGGCGGGCAGCGAAGAGATCGGCCTGGTCGGCAATCAGGGTATCGACATGGCGCTCGAAGGGGCCGACACGGTTTACGTTGCCAGCACCGTGCCCCGGTTCATCTTTCGCCTCTACGGGGATCCGTCGATCCAGAACGTCGGCGACCTCAAAGGCAAGGTCGTCGCCGCGACCCAACCTGCTGCCTCGACCGATTACGCCACGCGCATGGTTTTGCGCCGCTTTAACCTGGTTCCGGATAAGGACGTGAAGATCCTTTATGCCGGCAGCATGCCGGCGCTCGTCACTATGCTCAAGTCGGGCAATGCGCAGGCCGGCCTCATTTCCGCGCCGACGACTTTGCAGGCGCAAGAGATGGGCCTGAAGCAAATTCTTAACGTGACCGATCTCAACATTCCTTTTATTTTTGTCGGCGTCGCCACCACGCGCAAAGTGATCCAGCAAAAACCGGATGCGATTGTTCGATTTCTTCGCGCCTATACCGAATCGATCGCTATCATCAAACGCGACAAAGAAACCGCGTTCAAAGCCATGGGCAAATTCTTGAAGACCGATAACCGCCAGACCCTCGAGGGTATCTACGAAGAGTACGCCGGCGCGTTTCAAAGAGTGCCGCTTATGACGAAAGAAGAAGTTCGTGCGGTCCTGGAAGTCGTCAAAAGCCCGAAGGCCCAGCAGGCTAAACCGGAAGACTTTTACGACAACTCGTTTCTGCAGAAACTCGAAGTTTCCGGTTTCATCAATGCGCTCTACGCGCGCTGATCGTAAAGAAAATGAATTGGTACCTGCACATTGACATGGACGCGTTCTATGCGTCCGTCGAAAGGGTCCTCGACCCAAGTCTCGAAGGCAAACCGGTGATCGTCGGCGGCCGCAATGGCCGCGGCGTGGTCACGTCGGCTTCTTACGAAGCGAGAAAATTCGGCGTGCACTCGGCAATGCCGGGGTTTCAGGCCAAGAAGCTCTGCCCGCAGGGTATCTTTCTCCCCAATCGCCGCCGCGTCTATGTCGAATTTTCAGAGAAGGTCTTTGTTATTCTAGAACAATTTTCTCCGGATGTACGCGCCCTTTCCATCGATGAAGGCCTGGTCAATCTTACCGGCACCGAAAGACTTTTCGGTCCGCCGCTCAAGACCGCCGACACGATCATCCACCGCATCGAAAGCGAGCTCGGCTTGCCGTCCTCCGGCGGCCTCTCCACCAGCACGATCACCGCAAAAATCGCCGCAACCCTGGCCAAGCCGCACGGGCTGGTCTGCGTGCCGGCCGGATCGGAAAGGGATTTTCTTGCGCCATTGGGCGTGGAAATGATCCCCGGGGTCGGTCCGAAGACACACAAAGTGTTCATTCAAAAGGGCATCAAGACCGTCGGTGATTTGCTCAGGCGCAACGAGCTAGCGGCGCGCTACTTGGATCTCGGCGCATCGGAGGGCCGCCATCACACTCACGATCATTCGGTGGGTAACGAAACGACCTTGGACACGCCGGCCAAAACCATCGCTCAAATGGAAAAAATTCTGTGGGAACTGGTCGAAGAAGTCGGCGGCCGGCTGCGCCGCGAAGAGTTTTTCGCCCGCTGCCTCACGGTGAAGATTCGTTACACCAATTTTCAAACGATTACCCGCTCGCGCACGCTGCCGGCGCCGACCTGCTTCGACAAGGAGATCTTCGAAGTCGTAAGCGACCTCCTACGGCAAAATGTCGGCCAGGGCAGAGCGGTGCGTCTGCTCGGCGTCAGCGCCAGCGCGCTCCAAACAACCGGCTGGCAGGAGTCGCTCTTCAATCGCGATAAACGCAAATCCTTCGCCGAACTTTACAAAGGCATCGACAAGCTGCGCCGCAAGTACGGCGAAGATGCCATCGGCGCCGCCACGCCGCGCCACCGCTCCGGTTGATTTTCCGCGCAAAGCTTCTTACTGTTTTGTCGTCCCATCCAAAATCTCATGGCACAAAAAGCTCATCCCTTTCTCGCCGCTTGCCGCCGCGAGCAGACTTCCTACACGCCGGTTTGGCTGATGCGCCAGGCCGGTCGCTACATGGAGGATTATCGCACACTGCGCGCACAACATGATTTTCTCGAACTGTGCAAGCGCCCGGACTTGGCCACGGAAATAACCATCACTCCGGTGGAACGGCTCGGCGTCGACGCGGCGATTTTGTTCGCCGATATTTTGCTCATTCTCGAACCCATGGGCGTCGGCCTGGAATATTCCAAAGGCGACGGTCCGGTGATTCATCACCCGGTGCGCAGCGGCAAAGATATTGACGCTTTAAGAAATTTCGACGTGGCGCAGGAGCTTTCTTTCGTCTTTGAAGCGGTGAAGAAGATTCGCAAAGCGCTTGATGATAAAGTGCCGCTCATCGGTTTCGCCGGCGCGCCGTTTACCCTGGCCTCGTATCTCATCGAAGGCGGCGGCTCGCGCAATTATGTGCATACGAAGAAATTATTTTATGGGGCTCCGGAAGCGTGGAAGCGCCTGATGGACCGGCTCGCCAGGCTGGACGCCGCGTATTTGAACTGCCAGATCGCCGCCGGCGCCCAGGCGGTTCAGCTCTTCGACAGCTGGGCCGGCAGTCTCTCGCCCGGCGATTACGAACAGTTCGCGATGCCCTACACCAAGGCCGTGATCGATGCGATTACACCCGGCATTCCGGTAATCAACTTCAGCACGGGCACTGCGGGATCGTTGAAACAGATCCGTGCCGCGGGAGGCGACGTCATCGGTTTGGACTGGCGCATCAATCTCGACGAAGCGTGGGCTACCGTCGGTCACGATGTCGCCGTGCAAGGAAACCTCGACCCCGTCGCACTCTTCGCGTCGCCGAAGGAAATCGAAACTCGCGTGGCTGATATTCTTCGCCGCGCCGGTGGCAGGCCCGGTCACATTTTCAATCTCGGCCACGGCGTCTTGCCGGAAACCCCGATAGATCACGTCAAGGCGATGGTTGAAGCTGTTCATGAGCTCAGCGCGCGATAAGGTTTTCCCATCAAACCGACCCATTCTTAACCCTCGCCCGCTTGCGGGAGAGGGAAGGGTGAGGGTTCAAGTTGTCCGGCAATGACGTCGACCTACGATGCTGTATTGCTCATTGCTTTCGGCGGCCCGACCCGCAAGGAAGAAATTCGCCCGTTTCTCGCGCGCGTGACCAACGGGATTCCCATCTCTGCCGAGCGACTTGAAGAAGTTGCTCATCATTACGAAGCCGTGGGCGGCAAATCGCCGCTCAATGAGATCACTTTTCGTCAAGCACAAGCACTGCAACAACTATTGAGCCAGCGCGGCAACCGGCTGCCGGTATACGTCGGCCTACGCAATTCTTCGCCGTTCTTCATCGACACGCTAGCGCGCATGGCCAGCGACGGCGTCAAAAACGCCGTGGGATTTATTCTCTCTTCGCACCAAACCGAGGCGAGTTGGGAGCGCTACAAGAAAAATATCGACGACGCGCGGGCCGACCTTGGCGGGAATGCGCCGGCCTTCGACTACTGCATAGGCTGGCACGATCACCCGCTTTTCATTCAGACTTGGGCGGAACTGATCGAAACCGCCTATGCCAGGATTACCACAGACCGGAGAAACACTACTCCGCTGATTTTCACGGCCCATAGTTTGCCCGTCGCCATGGCGGCGCGCTCGCCCTATATCGACCAGTTGAACATCAGCGCGCGAATGATCGCGGATAGACTCCGGCAGGATGACTGGTCGCTGGCATATCAAAGTCGAAGCGGCAAACCGACCGATTCCTGGCTCGAGCCCGATATCGTCAATGCCATCCGTAAGCTCGCCGCCGAAGGCCGGAAAGACGCCGTCATCGCGCCCATCGGCTTTGTCTGCGATCACGTCGAAATACTCTACGACCTCGATATCGAGGCAAAAAAAACCGCCGGCGATTTAAAAATCAACCTGGTGCGCGCCGGCTGCCCCAACGATCACCCGACATTCATTGAAATGATGGCCGACGTGATCGCGCAAGCCATCAAACACGTCGGGAATCGAGGATAGAAGATGGAGAATCGCGATCCTCGACCTCCTGCACCATGACCCGTCGCATCATTATCATCGGCGGAGGCATCGCCGGGCTTGCCGCAGCGCATCGAGTCGTCGAGATCGGCAAAAAGCAGGCCGTAAAAGTCAAAATTCTGTTACTCGAAGCCTCACCGCGCCTGGGCGGGTCCATCGCCACCGAACGCGTTGACGGTTTTCTCGTCGAAGCCGGTCCGGATTCTTTCATAACCGAGAA
>CAMLCX010000042.1 GCA_946478635.1 uncultured Pseudomonadota bacterium | reverse complement strand
AGACCGCCTTATATTTCGAAATAGGCTAAGTACGGATAACTGTCGAGCAACGTACATGCCATCGCAGCTTCCGCCTCCATTACCCTGGAAAATGTTGGGGTTATGCAACTGCGGCGCGCCCGGAAGCGGCGAATTCATACAGCAAAGGAGGTAATTCTCTACTCCTGTTCGCCAGCACAGATATGGCTCATTCCAGCGGACTTCGCTCCGGGAATGTTGCTTCAACTGCTCGTATAAGCCCAAACGCGGCGCCACTTGACCGCGCAGGTTATGATCGATTACCCTAGTTTCGTGCCTGAGAATTCCACCAAGTCACTGGCCAACATACTTTACGTCGAGGACGATTCGGCGTCTGGACGGCTGATACAGTCCATAGCCGAACGCGAAGGCTATGCCATCAAAATTGTGTCGAGTGGTCAGGAATTTCTGAAAATACTCGGCGGAAACAAGCCCGACGTGGTTCTGGTCGATCTCCATCTTCCCGATGCGTCGGGTTTTGATCTACTGGCAAAATCCCGCTATCGCTATCCCGAGGTGCCGGTTATCGTCGTTACCGCCTCCAACTCCGTCAACGATGTCGTAAGCGCGCTACGCGGCGGCGCGACGGATTACGTCACCAAACCAGTGGAACACCAGCGATTGGTTGTCTCCCTAGCGAATGCGTTGAAGATGGTGCGCCAGCAGCAGGATCTCGCCACGCTTCGTTCCGAACTCAACGAGACCTACAAACTCGAGCACATCATCGGCAGCACCCCGGCCATGGACAATGTTCGTGAGATGATCCGCCAAGCCGCGTCGAGCGACGCGACCGTGCTAATCTTGGGCGAAAGCGGCACGGGTAAAGAACTTGTCGCCCGAGCGCTGCACTACTCAAGCCCGCGCGTCGCCAAACCGTTTGTCGACGTCAATTGCGCCGCCCTCACCGACACATTGATCGAGAGCGAGCTTTTCGGCCATGAACGAGGCGCCTTTACCAGCGCGATTTCACGGCGGCGCGGCAAGTTTGAGCAAGCCAACGGCGGAACGCTGTTTCTTGATGAGATCGGCGACATGCCGTTGTCGACGCAAGCTAAAATCTTGCGCGTGCTGCAAGAACGGACGTTCCAGCGAGTCGGCGGCGAGGAAAACATTTCGGTCAACGTGCGCGTGATCTGCGCGACCAACCGTGATCTCGAACAAGCCGTTCAAAGCGGGGCGTTCCGCAACGATCTTTTGTATCGAGTGAATATGTTTGTCATCGAGGTGCCGCCGCTGCGCGACCGACCCGCCGACATATCCCACTTGGCGCAACATTTTCTTGCCGTGGGGATGCGCTCCGGCAGATTTGTGGCTCGCTCCATCTCGGACTCGGCTCTCGCGGCGTTACGCGAACATCGTTGGCCCGGCAATGTGCGCGAGTTACAGAACGCGATCGAACGGGCGCTGATGATTTGTCGTGATGATGAGATCCAGATCGCCCATTTGCCACCGGCGGTTCTGAGCGGAACGCCGTCAGCGCTGGAGCCCACCCAAACGGCCGTGATTAATTCCAACCAGAACCTCGTCGAAGCCGTCGAAGCATTTGAACGTTCGATGATTCTCGACGCTTTGGAAAAATGCGATTGGAACAAGACGCAGGCGGCACGCCATTTGGGCGTCACCCGACGCATTCTTTCGTACAAAATAACCACCCTCGGGATCGATCGACCAACCACTGAGTAAATCCCCTGCGCTGTCCGTCAACCCTGGTACAGGTCCATCGGTTGACGTCGATACGTCCATCGCCACTCCTGGAACTATTACCGCATAAGTGTCCGGATTTGTCCCTTCTTGGTTAATGCAGCGTATTTTGCAGACCACTCCATATCCGGTCGATCAAAATAGTCCTTCATTTTCAGCCCCTTATCATAACGGTGTAAATGGCATGGGGGTTGCCTTCTCTTTCCGTGGCAATTCCCAACACGGCGGCAGTTGCCGCCATTATTTGGCGGTCTTGGCTTGCGACCGTTGGATTCATGACACGCCGGTCATCCATGGACCGGCAATGAGATTTCCCCGGCCTGGCCGGGGAAGGGGATGTTCCGTGACTCCCCCAAAGGACTCAGGAAAGGTAACGATCAGAGGCCGGGCCAGAAGCCGGAGGAGAGCATAATGAACCGCGGCACCATTTTAATCGTTGACGACAACCCGGTGAATATGAAGCTCATTCGAGTCTTGCTCGCCGGTGAGGGTTACGACGTGCGCACGGCAACCGACGCCAGCGAGACCCTCAAGATTCTGAAAGTGATTCATCCCGGGTTGATCCTAATGGATATTCAATTGCCGGGCATCGATGGACTCGAATTGACGCGCCGGCTGAAAGCCGATCCCGCGACCTGCGACATCCCCATTGTCGGACTGACAGCGTACGCCATGAAGGGCGACGAGGAGCGCATTCTCGCCGCGGGCTGCGATGGCTACATTCCCAAGCCCATCGACACCAGAACTTTACCCGGTTTTATTCGCAGCCATCTGGGGCGAACCTCGGGACCTTCGGACGTTCACTAGGATTCTCGACATTGTCCGGCTTGCCGCCCGCGCCCCGTTGGACTAGCACTAGCCCATCCGATTCGCTCATCCGACCACCGTGCTTTGCGCCATGGCTTCCAACGAGACGCGGATTAGACGGATCGTGGCAAAATAAAAGGATGACGACTTGACGATATCCGACACGACGCGGCGATTGAATACCTATTTGGCTGGCGGTTGCGCCGTTACGGCGATCCTATCGATCACCTTAGGCGTGGTGGCTCTTGTTGTATGGTATTCGCAAGGCATGCCTGCGTTGCCGGGTCTTGACGGCTCTCCCGCTATGGAGCCGAACACAGCGCTCGGTTTTATCCTTTGCGGTATCGCGATATGGGCGATCCAGCGCGGGCACCGAGGAGGAGCGTGTCTAGCGGGTTCCGCGGCCGGTCTCCTCGGGCTTTCAGCGTTTGTTGAGAATGCCTTTGGCTTCAATCTCGCGATTAACGAGTGGCTTGTCGCTCTCGGTACCGATCGTGGAGTGTCCGAGCCGGTAGGGATGGCGCCATCGACGGGATTGTGTTTTTTCCTGGGCGGCACCGCCTTCGTCATCGCCGCTAATCTCAATCCATTTCGTGCTCGCGCACCCTTCATGGGACTTCTCGGTTCAGTGGTCTTCGGCATTGGTGTCGTCACTGCCGCAGGTTATCTGCTGGACACCTATCCTTCGGGCGATTTCGTCGGCATGGGACCGGCCACGGCAATGGGATTCATAGTCGTCGGGATAAGCGTCGTCGCCCTCGGCTGGATCGCGGGGGCCGCCAACCCGGCCCATTCCCAGCGCTGGCTCCCCGTGGTTGTCGGCGCGGCCGGAGTGGCCGCCACCATTGTTCTCTGGCAAGCGTTCCTTGTGTCGGAACAGAATAAAATAGAGCATCTCGTCCGTAACGAAGCCATCAACGTCCATAACCAAATCACCTCCAACATCAATTCCATCATGTTCGAGTTGCTCCGCGTCGCTACCCGCTGGGAACGCTTCGATCTGCAAGATCGTGAACGCATGGGAGACGAAACGGCGGCGCTGCTTCAGTGGTTGCGCGGCATGCGAGCGGTGGGCTGGCTCGATCTGAACGGCCGTTTTCACTGGATCTTTCCTCAGGGAGAAAATTCGTTGCTCCTCGCCTCGGATCTGGCATCCGACCCGCGCCATAAAGCCGCCGCGGCAACGGCGCAGGTGGAGGGCATGGCTTTGACGGAAGCCGGCGATTCGACGCCGGCAAGCGATCAATATTTCACTTACACCCCGATCTCGGACAAGCGCCGAGCGCGGGGTTTTCTAGTCGGCATCTTCAATGCCCAAGAGCTGCTGGACAATATCATCGACGATGAAGCTCATATCGGCTACTCGATAGCCTTGTATGATGGCGGCAGAGAAATCTACCGCCGCCGCGGATCGGACCCACGGCATGCGGCCCGGGCGCAGAAGTCGCTGCTATCATTTGGTCGAGTCACGTGGCAAGCCAGCGTCTGGCCAAAGCCAAGCGTCATGGCGGCAATGAAATCCAATGCCAATCTGGTCGCTCTGCTCATGGGAATTCTCGGTACAGCATTGCTCGTGGCGGTCACCTATTTCGCTCAAACAGCCGCTGATCGCGCGCGCCAAATCGAAACGTCCAACGAAGAATTGCAGCGCGAAATCGCCGAACGTAAACGCGTGCACCAGCAGATCCAACTACAGCTTGAAAGAATCTCGGTTCTGCAAGAAATCAATTTGGCGGTCACTTCGACACTCGATCAGAGTTCCCTGTTGACCGTGCTCGTGGAAACGATTCAGCGTCTGCTGCCCTACAGCGCGCTCCTGGTGTGGTTGAAGGATTACAAGAGCGGGGAACTCAAAAGGGCGGCGTGCTGGAATCTCGACGAAAAAGACTGGATGGAAAGGAATATTTCCGGAATTCCCGAACTGGTGCGGGTCGCGATGGACAAACGACGGGCGGTAGTGGTTCCAGACATCCAGAGGGATCCGCGTACTCTCGATCGCGAGTTCTATCGCCGCAACGGGCTGATCTCCTATCTGGGACTTCCCCTGGTTAGCAAGGACGAGACTCTGGGAGTGCTCGTCTTCCTGACGCGGGAAGCCCATGAATTCGACGATGAAGAGGTCCGATTTTTAGGCTCCGTGACGAGCCAGGCGGCGGTCGCAATCCAGAATTCACAGCTCTACGAGAAAATACATGGCCAGGCAAAGGAGCTCGAGAACGCGAACAAACTACAGGCCGATTTTACCGCCATGATTGCCCACGATCTGCGCTCGCCGCTTTCCAACATCAGCGGCATCGCCGAGATGATGCACCAGGGATTATTCGGACAGGTTTCCGAAGAGCAAAAAAACTGGCTCCAACGCATGCGCAACAACTGCAAGAATCTGGTGCAGCTGGTCAGCGACTTTCTCGACATTTCCAAAGTCGAAAGCGGCCGGATCGAACTGCAGCGCTCCGAAACCGATGTGTACGAACTCGCGAGCAGTATCGTCGTCAACTATCAACCCGTGGCGGCAAGCCGGAATATCGCCTTGACGTGCGTCGGAGATCCATCGCCCTTTCCTATGGATGTCGATCCGCGCCGCCTGGACCAGGTGATCACCAATCTGCTCAGCAATGCGCTTAAATTCACACGGGCGGGCGGCAGCGTGGAGCTGCGCGTCGAGCCGGATCGCGACACCGGCGTCAAAATCGAAGTGAAAGATAGCGGCGTTGGTATTCCTTCAAACGAGATTCCCAATCTATTTCAAAAATACCGGCAGGCCGATAGCACGCGGCTCTTGGCGCATCACGGCACGGGGTTGGGTTTGGTCATCTGCAAAATGATTGTCGAAGCGCACGGCGGCAAGATCTGGGTGAAAAGCAAAGAAGGACAAGGAACCTCATTTTATTTTACCTTGCCGGCGGCTCCGGCAACCCATGAAGGATCGCCGGCGGACGCCTCGCGCCTGGCGGCGGCGGAAGCCTTGGGTCCTAGATGAAAATCCTTATCGCGGACGACGACCCGCTCAGTCGTAAATACCTGCACACGCTGCTCGCTCAGGAGGGGCACACTGTCTTCGAATGCGCGGACGGCCTGGCGAGTCTAGCCTGTCTTAAGGAGAACTCCTGCGATGCGGTCATTGCCGATGTGCTCATGCCGCAGATGGACGGCTATCGGCTTTGCTATGAGATCCGCAAAAGCAATCAGTTGAAAAACATCCCGGTTATCCTTTACACGGCAAGCCCCTTGTCTGCCGCGGATAAAAAGACCGCGCTGGCCATGGGCGCGGATCAATTCATCGGCAAACCCGCCGCGCCCGAGGTCCTGATCGAAGCGCTACACGCAGTTATGGAAATTTATCGAGACCGCGTGATCGGGCTCAAAGAGCCGGCGGATTCGTCTACACTGCGAGAATACAGTGACGCGCTCGTACAGAAGCTCGAGGACATGAACATCGAAATGACCGTTGCCAATGAAGCGCTCTCGGAAAACGCGCGTCGTTTGCGCACGATCATCGAATCCGAACCGGAATGCCTGAAGGTTCTTGCCCGTGATGGCACGCTTTTGGAAATGAACCCCGCCGGCGTGCGTATGATCGAGGCGGGTTCGGCCGCGGACGTCGTCGGACAAAACGTCTACCCGCTGATCGTTGCCGAGCACAGGCGGAATTTTCAAGAACTCAATGAAGCCGTATTCAAGGGCGAATCCGGGACGCTGCAATTTGAAATCATCGGCTTCAAAGGGACGCGCCGATGGCTCGAAACACACGCCGTGCCGCTGCCCAACTCGGAGGGCGCTATCGTCGCATCGCTCGGCATCGCGCGGGATATCACCGAGCAGAAACAAAGCGCGGCGCTGTTAAACGACCAGATGCGCATGCTCGAGATGATTGCCGCAGGGCGATCTCTCCGAGAGACGCTCGACGCCCTGCTGCGCGTCGTCGAAAGCCATTCCGAGGAGATGCTCTGCTCCATCTTGTTGCTTGACGCCGACGGCTTGCATTTGAAACACGGCGCCGCGCCGCGCCTGCCGGAAGAATATTCGCGCAGCGTCGACGGCTTGGCCATCGGAGAAACCGCGGGATCCTGCGGCACTGCGGCCTTTCGGCGCACGACCGTTGTTGTCGAAGACATCGCGACCGACCCTCTGTGGCGGGACTACCGGCATCTTGCCCTGCCGCATGGTTTGCGCGCCTGTTGGTCGACGCCTCTCTTTGACGCGCAACGGAAAGTGCTCGGCACTTTCGCCGTTTACTTCCGCGAACCGCGCCGTCCGAGGGAACACCATCTTCACTTGATCGAGATCGCCAGCCATATCGCGGCCATTGCGATTAACAAACACCGCGAAGAAGAAGCCCTGCGCGAAAGCGAAACACGATTCCGAGAAATGGCGGATCACTCGCCGGTCATGATCTGGATGACGCGGCCGGACGGCTCGTGTGTTTATCTCAACAAGAAGTGGCAGGAATTTACCGGCCAAGCCGACGGCAGGGGATTGGGATTCGGCTGGTTGGAAGCACTGCATCCTGAAGATCGAACGCGCACCGCTGATGACTTTCGACAGGCAAACATGAACCACGCCCCGTTTCATGTAGAATACCGCCTGCGACGCGCCGACGGGGTCTATCGCTGGGTCATCGACTCGGCGGCGCCAAGAATGAGCGAAAGCGGAGAATTCCTTGGCTACATCGGATCGATTTTTGACTTCACCGAACGCAAACTGGCTGAAGAAGAACGGGGAAAAAGCCTTGAAAGAGTGCGCGCCCTGAATGAGATCAACCTGGCCATTACCTCCGAGATGGACCTGCAAAGCCGGCTCGACGTTCTGCTCGAACGAATCGAAAATTTTTTCCCGTATGCAACCGTTTCCTCCGTGCGCCTCCTGGGCCAGGAAACCGGCCGGCTGGAATCCTTGGCCTTTCGCGGGGCTGATCGGAAACAGTGGATGGAACACGAGCCGACGCGGACTTCGCGCCGCGCGCGTCGAGTGATCGAGACCAAAGCGCCGGTCATTATCGACGACGTGAGGCCTCTCGCGACCGGCGGAAACGGCCGCCATCTTTCGCAGCTTGGGCTGGTCTCATATGCCGGCATACCCTTGACAGCCCGAGACCAAGTCTTTGGCGTGCTCGCTGTTTACACCAAAGAGGCTCACAAGTTTGACACCGAGGAAATCGAGTTTCTGACCACCCTGGCCGGCCAGGCAGCAATCGCCATCCATAACGCGCAACTTTACGACGATGCCCAGCGGCGGCGCCATGAAGCGGAAGGGCTTGCGCGATTTGCCCGTTCTTTGACTGAAACCCTCGATATGAAAGCGGTCGGCGAGCGCGTGGTCGCGAGTGTGTTGGAGCTCTTTAGGGTCAAGGGATCGAGTCTGCGAATTCGCGAGCCGGACGGCTCGATGCGCCGCTTCGTCTCCGCGGGAGAAGTTTTCTCTCAAACGAGCGCGGGCGGGGTGGTGCCTGCAGGCGTCGGGCTGTCGGGCCGCGCGTTTGCTGATCGGAAAGCGGTCTGGTCCTCCGACATATTGAACGATCCGCGCTTCGAGTTTAACACCGCCATGCGCGAATATATCACCAATTCCGGGAACGGTTCGATGATCGCGGTGCCGCTGCTCATCCACGACCAACCGATCGGCACGCTCACTCTCGCCGACCTAACCGGGCGAAGCTATTTGCAAGGCGAAGTGGACTTGCTCCAAGCTTTTGCCGATCAGGTTGCGTTGGCGCTGCAGAACGCCCGGCTGTATGAACAAACCGAGAGCAATTTAGAGCGCCTCGAAGCGTTGCGCGAGATCGAAAAAGCGATTACGTCAACCCTCGATCTGCAGTCCGTCCTCAAGCTTTTGCTGGACAAAATCGACGTCTTTCTGCCGTTTCATGCGGCAACGACCATTCGACTGTTGAACCGAGGCACGGGACGGTTCGACAACACAGCCTGTCGAAATATCGATGAACAAGAGTGGAAAACGCGCATCGGAAAGGGCGACAGAAGCCGCTCCGGAGAAATTTTGACAAGCAAGCGCCCGGTGATTGTCGTGAACATGCAAGAGGAGCCGGGGGTGTCCGCCGCCCATTTCTACCGCCAATATGGTTTCGTCAGTTATCTGGGAGTGCCATTGCTCGCCAAAGACGAGGTCGTCGGCATCCTGGGATTTTACACCAGGGAGGTCCATGACTTTACCCAAAAAGAAATCGATCTTCTGCTCACCCTGGCCGGACAAGCCGCGATCGCCATTCAAAATGCTCAGCTCTACGAGGAGATTGATCAGTCAAAAAAGAAGCTGGAAACGACCAATCGAACTCTGGAGACCTCGCTCAAACAGCTCGAAAGTTTTTACACCGCTCTGACACCGCTCGCCCCCGGAGCGTCAAACCAGGAAACCATGCGCGCGATTATCGAACGGCTCATGGAATCCACCGGCGCCGATGCGGCGCTGTTACGCATCTGCGATGCTAGTTTGAAAAACAACAAAATCGTGGGCTATTGCGGCTATCCCGAGCGGTTTATCCAACGACTCGAACAAGTGCCTCCCGGCGGCGCCGCCGAATGGGTCGTCCGGCAGGGCGAGCCCATCGTCGCGCCGGATATCGCGCGGGAGGTGCGTTTCAAAGGCAAGGAGCAGCTCCATTACGGCTTTCGGTCCTGCGCCATGCTGCCGTTACTGAGCCATGACGACGTGCGCGGGGTCTTACAGATCTCGAGCCGGCGATTGGGTCTGTTTCAGGAAGAGCATAAAGAGCATCTCATGGCCATCGCCCGGCAGACGAGCATTGCCGTCGAAAACCGCAGGCTGTTTGATGATGTGTCGGCATCCCGCGACGCATTGGCTCGAAGCAATGCCGCCCTGTCCGAGAGCAACCGGATGTTATCGGCGCTCCATGCGGTGGCCGCCGTCGCCAGCCAGTCAATGAATTTGAATCGCGTGCTCGACCGGGCGATCGAAAAGATTATTGAGATCTTCTCGTTCGAGGCTACCCGCATTCACCTCTACGACGAGCGAAGCCACAACATCGTCCGTCGCGCCGCCTTTGAAAAACATCCGGAGAGGTTCGAGGGCACAACGGCCTTCACGAAAGGGCAGGGTATCGTCGGCCGGGTCGTGGATTGCGGCGAATCGTTGATCTTCGCGGACATCGAAACGGATCCCCACTACCGGGAGTTCAGCCGAACCAAGATCGCTAGCAAATTCAATAACCGTTTTTTCGCGGTTTTCCCGATCCGCAGCAAGTCGCGGATCTTCGGAGCATTGAGTTGCCTGGGATCGGAGCCGCGTATTTTGGCGCCGAGCGAGATCCAGCTCCTGGAGGCGCTCACCGACCAGCTCGCCGTTGCCATTGAAAATACCGGGCTCTACGAAGCGGTGAGCTCGAAAGTCGACGAGTTGCAGCGCAAAACCACCGAGCTTGAACACGCCAATAAGATAAAGGACGAATTTCTCAGCGTCGTCTCGCACGAATTGCGCACGCCCATGAATGTCATCATTGGATACACGAATCTCTTCAGGGACGGAGTTTTTGGTGAAATCAAACCGGCGCAGGAAGACGCTCTGGCAAAAATCGCGCGCGAATCGAACGACCTGTTGGCGATGATCAATACGTTACTTTACGCGACGACATTGGAAACGGAGCCGGTCGCGCTCGAAGCCGAGCCATTCAACGCCGAACATCTGATGGCCGAACTCCGGGCAAACTACGCAGTCACGGTGCCGCGGCAGGTCACGATGCACTGGCGTTATCCATCGAGCTTGCCGCCGATCAACAACGATCGCAGAAAGCTGCGACAGATTCTTGATAATCTGATCGGCAATGCGGTCAAATTTACCGAGCGTGGAGACGTGACGGTAACCGCTAAAGCGCGCTCGCTACCGGAAAATACTTCAATCGGTAGCAAGCCGCCGCTCTTGCCGCGCGCCGCGCGGTGCGGGATAGAATTCACGGTAAGCGATACCGGCGTCGACATCCCGCCCGATCGCCTGGGCAAAATCTTCGACAAGTTCTATCAGGTCGACAGCTCCGAGACGCGTCGTTTCGGCGGCGTCGGCATGGGCCTCTATATCGCCAAGCAGTTCGCCGAACTGCTCGGCGGAACCCTCAGCGTTGACAGCATCGAGGAACAAGGGACCACATTTATCCTCACGATCCCCTGCGACCGCCCTGCTTCGGCACCATTCGGGTTGCCGGTCGCGTCGACAAACACAGACTGAACATTTTCCGTAAGCGCCTCAGGGCTTGTGTGGGTCGAGTGTAAGCCACCTCCGAAGGACCGCTCTACCTTCCCTCGCGGCAGTTGCTCGTTGGGCCGTCCATGATTCTACGCCATGCCTTGCGCTTTGCGTACACTGGAGATCAGAGAAGTGCGCAATAAAAATTCTTTGTGCTTTGCCGCGTCTTCCGCCACGGCGCGCAGCTCGTCAAAACGCGCTTGGCGCGCTTTGGGATCGCGCTCTTCGAGGCGTTTCTTGTTAAGGATCGTTTGCTCCTGCACGAACTCGATATTCAACGTGCGCCTGCGTCTCGTATAACGGTCGAGAATCTCTTCGCCCGCTCGCCGGGTGATGACCTGGTGGAGTGTGTCGACCAGCTCCATGGCGTCGTGAATGCCGCCGTTGAGTCCAAGCCCGCCGACGGAGTTATTCACATGCGCGGCATCGCCGGCGAGAAAAACCCGTCCCTTGCGAAACGTCGCCGCCACGCGCTGGTGAACCTTATAGAGATTGCGATGAACGACGTTGTAGCCGCGCGCCAGGGGGAACACCCGCTGCAGCCGCGAATAAGTCGACTCATCGCCGAGCGCCTGCTGGTCGCTTTCTTCAACTCGCGTCGGAAACACCGCGCGCCAAAGTCCCTTGCCGTCGTCCCCGGCGACTTTGAACAGATTCGTCCATTCATCCGGATCGGCGAGATAGTTACGGTAGCAACAACCCTTTAGAAGGTCTTGAAAATCATCCAGCGTGGTCAGAACGAGAAAATGCTCGGGCCACGTGAAGCCCTCGAATTCGATATCCAGGGCTTTGCGGATCATGCTGCGGCCGCCGTCGGCGCCGATGACATAATCACCGCGAAAAGTCTCCACGCCTCCGGGGCCTTCGGCCGTCACAGTGGCGCCATCGGCATCTTGGCGTACACCGGTGGCGCGAGTGGCAAAACGCACGTCGACGTCGGCAAACGCTCCAAGCCGCTCCATACCCATGCGCGCGAGCTTGTGCTGCTCGGTCTGGACGACAAAAGGATAGGGAGTCTCGTCGCGTAGAATCTCGTGATCGAACTCGACGATTTTGGCGCGCGACGGCTTGTCCCAGAATTGAAAGTAGCGTGCCACCAAACCCTCTCGAATAAACGACTCGATCAGGCCGACGCGGGCGATCATTTCGAGGGTCGACGGATGGGTCGTGGCCGCGCGCGGGCTGTCATCGATCTTGGCTTCGGCCTCGAGCAGAGTCACCGCGTAGCCCTCTTGGGCGCAGGCAAGCGCCGCGACGACGCCGACCGGCCCGCCGCCGGCGATGATGATGCGGGTGTTTGTCATTCCCAAACGAACCTCCAATTGTTGGCGCGAAAATCATCTCATAGCACAACTTCCCGACCGACTTTAAACGCTCGCCACAGCGGTTCCTTAAAGCGTTCAATATCTTCATTCGTTCAAGCCGCCCCGCCGATTTCGCATGGGAACCGGCGGAGCGGAATGAGTCGGGAGGATTGTGAAGCACGACCCGATGAACGACTGTCCATCGGCATGACTGCGCTTGCAAGTTAAAGCGGGCGCGGTTTATGTTGCCGCCGTGGCAGAGAAAAAAACCACTTTTGGTCTCACGTTATCGAACCGGGCGTTAATTACGCGAGGAACGCCGCCAAGCGAGCTGATCGACATGGCGGTCAGCGCCGAGGCAACCGGCGCCGTTGATGCCATCTGGGTCGGCGACAGCATTTTGAGCAAACCGCGACTCGAGTGCATTCCGCTGCTGGGCGCCATCGCGGCGCGAACTTCGCGCGTGAAGCTCGGGGTCGCATGCATGGCAACGATAGCGCAGCGTAATCCCGTGCTGCTCGCGCTACAGTGGGCAAGCCTGGATCGATTGTCCGGCGGACGCACCTGGCTGGCGGCTTGTATGGGTTATCCGGCGAGCCAACATCCCATGGCGGCGAAAGAACTCGAAGTCATGGGCGTAGCAAGCAAGGAACGGCCCGGGCGATTGGAGGAGATGATCCAGGCTCTCCGGCTGCTTTGGTCGGACGAGCACGCGAGCTTCCACGGCAAGTACTACAGTTTTGATGACGTCGATCTATTGCCGAAACCGTCGCAACGGCCCTGCCCCATTTATATTGCCGGCACCCCGCGCGCGACGCAGATCGGCGAACGCGGCGTGGAGCGCTCTTTACGGCGTATCGCGCGCTACGCCGACGGTTGGATGAGCAACCAAATCGAGCTCGCCATGTTTCGAGAATATCTCGGCAGGCTGCGCGAGATGTTAATCGATGAGGGGCGCGATCCGGCACTTTTTAAAACCGTTCTGTATTATGGGGTGTCCGTCAATGACGACCGCGAGCAGGCGTTTCGCGAAGCCAAGGCTTTTCTCGACGCCTATTACCAGAAAGATTTCACCCGGCAAGGCGTCGAAATCTGGACAGCCTGCGGGCCGGTGCAACACTGCGTCGAGTGTCTGGGCGGATTTATCGAGGCGGGCGTCGATCACGTGGCCATTCGCCCGATCGGCGAGGATCTAAACGCGCAGTTTCGCATCTACTTGGATGAACTTCTCCCGGCCTTGCATCGGGTGGCCGGCAATTCTGAATAGCACCAGATTGGAAGCCATCGCGGATCACAACCCGCGTTCCGGCGGCATCGGATCGCAACGGCCTTAGATCTTACCCGTCGATTTGAAGTGGTCGATGCGGCTCTTGATAATGTCCGTCAAATCTTGAGCGGGCAAATCATCGGTGACAGCCAACGGCTCGGCACCGAGCCGTGATAATTGGCTGTTGATCGTGCGCAGCGTAGTGTGCAGCCGTCGATACTCTTCCAAGGATTTCCGGCAATCCATCAGCCGGTGATCGATGTCTTGAATGCATTGACTGATTCTTCGGGCTTCGCCCTCCTGAAGAGCGCGCACAAGGTGTTCGAACGGTTGCTCTGGGTTCTTGGATTCTTCGGCCATTTCAAAATTTCCTTTCGAGAATGCACTTCAACTGATGACGACGGGATGATGATGGTCGGTGCGACAAATAGAGGCTCACGCCACTTCCCGCCCTAGGCGCAACATGGCGGCTCGGAGACTCGAGCGCATGCGCTCGAGAGACCTTGCCAGGTCGCCGATTTCATCGGGCGAGCTAACACAATCGTCCCCGACCGAAGTGTCGAGATCCCCCAGGGTGACCTTGTCTGCGATTTCGCGGAGCCCAACGATCGGGCGCACAATCCAGTGAGCCAGCAAAAAAGACAGCAGCATGCCGACGATGGGAACAATCGCGATCACGCCAACAATCGGAATGAGCGCTCGAGCGATTTCATTTTGCACGGCATCGGCCCAAAAACCGACATGAACGCTGCCCATCTGCCCGTCAAGCACGGGAACCGCGGTTTCGTACACCGCTTTGCCACCGAGCGATACCTCGCGGCGGACAATCTCGCGCTTTGCACCGTCAACTCCCTGAAGAAGCTCGACGGGAAAAGTCCCTAACGTATGAGCGACGAGTTCGCCATTGGCGTCTTCCACGTAGGCGTACGCTACGCCGTCGAGCAACGTATATTTTCTCGCGAGCACGTGGAGCGCGAGAAGATTGCGACCGGCGACATGCCCGGCAACGGCATCGCTGAAGTTCGTGGCGATGGCCACGGCGCGCTTGTCAAGCTGATCGCGCAACGTGCCTCGGGTGAGCAGATAAACGGCGGCGATTACGCCCATGCTCAAGACGAGCATCACCACCGTAAAAATTCCGCCGATTTTCCATTTGAGCCCGAATCGACGCGATTCACGATTCATTGTTAAACTCCTTGCGTCCTTACATGGTTTTGAGAGTGGCAATCTCGCTGATCATGGTTTTTTGAAAGCGAGCTCGCATCGTTTCGTTCAGAATTTCACCGCTGACTCGCAATATCAGTTCCGCCAGCTTTGCCTGCGGGAATGCACTGCGCGATTCGCCCAGGGCCGAAATCTGGTCGCCGAGGATGCGATTCGCCATCGGCCCCATCGCCTCGGTGGCCACGCGGGTCATTCGATCAAAAAAATGCAGCGAAACAGCGGGACCCCGAGTCGCGAACTGGGAAAGCTTAACGCGGTCGGACTGGCGCAACGGAAAATTGGGCGCTTCAGGCCGACCGTTGCCGTTACCTTCCCCGCCGTTTGTCTCGGCGCGCTTTTGCGTGATCCGCGGCGCGGGAGTTTTCATCCTGAGAAGTCCGATGTCTGGAGGAACCATCTTTGCCGGAGCTTCAGTTCCCTGCTCCAAGAGCAAACCGCCCGCCGCTCTCATGATCATATAAGGGGACACTTTATTCTTTGCCGCGCCACAGGCCATCGCCAGCGCGTTGTCACAAAGAATGTTGATCAAGCGCGGCGTTCCTCCCGAGTATTGCCACAGCGCTTCGACCGCTTCCTTGGTGAAAATCTCCGGTCCCTCGTAGCCCACGATCTGCAAGCGGTGTCCAATGTAACGCTCAACTTCATTCGGCGCCTGCAATGAATAGAGCCGGTGATGCAGCGCAATCCTTTGCTTGATCCGGCGGAGCGACGATTTATTGAGCTTCGTCGCGACCTCCGGTTGGCCGACCAGCACGATCTGCAGCAACTTTTCTTCGTCGGTCTCCAAATTCGACAGATCGCAAAGTCCCTCCAAGGCCTCGTCACTCAGCTTTTGCGCTTCATCGACGAGCAACGCCACCGTGCGACCCGATCTGAGCTGCTCGACAAGGTAATTGTTGAGTTCCTGAATCATCTCCAAGCGGCTCTGTTCTTTCGCGCTTATACCAAGATTTTGCACGATCATCTCGGTCAAGCCGTAGGAGGTCAGATGACTGTTCGAGACAAAAATAAACTGGACCTTCGCCTCGAGCTGACGCATGAGCTTGCGCAAAAGAATGGTCTTGCCCGTTCCGACTTCACCGGTCACGAGCATGAAACCCTTCTTGGCTTCGATGCCGTGAACCAGCGCCGCGAGGCCTTCAAGATAGAGCGCGTGGCCATAAAAAAATCGCGGATCGGGCGTCACGCCGAAGGGCATTTCCCTAAATCCAAAATGACTCTCAATCATGGACTTGCGTCCCTGGGACTTGGGAAGTTCAATCATCGCTCAACCTCCTTATGAAGCTCGTCATTGCTGACTTTAGGCAAACTTCATCCGTTCCCGTGACTATTGGACCACGGTAGATAGTTCCTTCGCAGTAAAACTAGATTGTGTGGCCGACGATGGTGCGAGGAGACGCGACTGTAAATTTATCTGGTCAAATTTGTCAAGCAAAAATTGCCGTGATTTCAAAAATTTTTCGTCTCGCGCGCGTTCCCTGTGTTCATAGCGCTGTGGATGCCCTCGATAAGAACAGGTTGGATTTGCAAAACTTCACTTATCCACAGTTGTGGATAACTTCTACGGCCGCATTCGGTTTTTTTGACTGGATTTTCTTTCCGTGAAGGATTTTTCCAAGCATGAGTAAACTTTCCGGCGGCGAAAGAAAACCGCCGCGTCTGACTCGCGCGCAGCAGGAATGATTTAACATTTTACCCGTGGCGGTTGCTTCATCGCCAGTCCAAATAGGAAAGTCGACTTCAGTCACAACTCACAGCCGATCGATGAATCCGCTCTTGTCGATCTCGCGGATCAAACGCGAGTCGATGAAATCTTCCGGCTTTGCGCCGGCGGCTTTCGGTTGTGCTTTTTCCAAAGTTTTGAGCAGCACACCGACTCCTTCCACGGTTGGATAGGGCGGGATTTCCAGGTGCAGCGTCACGCGCTCGTAGGCATCTTCGAGCATCTCGTGGTCGGTGGTGCCGAGGTACTTGGCCATCACGCGGGTGGCGAAGGCTTTGTCTTTCTTGGCGAGGGCCGCTCCTTCGATAAAGGCCCGCAAAAATCGACGCACGGTATCTTCATTTGTCTTGAGATACCTGCGCGTCGTCACCACGCCATTCTGATGAATCGTCGCCTCCAGCTTGGCCATGTCCAGTAACTCGCGCATGTTCGCCTTTCTGGCGCGCATCGTCGCGGGCACGGATAGCGCCGCCGCCTGAACCTTCCCCGTAAGCAGCGCAACGACGGTCTCCGGCTGGCCGCCGGTTTGCACCATCGTAATGTCCCGTTCGGGATTGAGACCGTTTCTCTCCAGCGCGAAACGCGAGGCGAAATCGGAAAGCGTGCCAAAGCGTGTGGCGCCGAACAGCTTGCCCTTCAGATCGGCGATCCTTGTGATCTCCGGGCGGCTGAAAATGGAAAAAAGAAATTTTTTAAGCACTGTGGCGACGATGACCGTGTCGGCCCCGGCTAGGTTGGCGAGCATCGACGCCGTCCCGCCGAGTTGAATGATCGGCACCTCACCGGAAAGCATTGCTTGTATCGCCATGGAGCTACCGGGAATGGAAATCGCTTCGATGGCAAGCCCGTGCTTCTCATAAAGATTGGCTTCCTTGGCAAACCACATCGTCATCTGCGGCGCGCCGACGGAACCGCCGCCGATACGAACGCGTTCGAGCTTTTTCTCCTGCGCATC
>CAMLCX010000041.1 GCA_946478635.1 uncultured Pseudomonadota bacterium | reverse complement strand
CGTAGAAGCGGCCCGTGCAACGCCCGCCCAATTTCTCGGCGGCGTCGAAAATGACGTCTGGAAGAATCTGCAGAAAGTTGTCCAGCATAGCCGTCATCCTAGACGAGCGTATCCGCGTTAACAAATGGGTTAGGCAATAGGCAATAGGCAAGAGTAAGAAAAGATCGTTCGAAGCGTTCAATCAGTCTGCCCTGACAACGCAGAATAGGAGGGAAGTCTGGAATCTGGGGCGTGGCCTGGATGCGCAATGGAGCGATATGCCACGGGGTCAAACCAGGGGGATACCGAGACAAGGCGAGGTTGGATGCCGCAGGGAGAACTTCGATTTGAAAATCACTGCTTCAAAATAGCAGTCTGTAAAGCAACGGGTCCGGCAGCGCTTCCTGCGCAACTTCATTAATAATGATATAAACAACTCCCACAATGACGGCGGCAAACACTATCGATTTTGCCGCACTCACTTCGCGGGATGCCAGGAGGTATAAAACGACAAAAAGTCCGATGCTCGGATACAAACCCAATATATAGATGCTGATAAATAACGCTCCCAAGATGCCAAAGTACTTTATCGCACCCACTATATTTTCTCGTTCCGTGCTTTTATCCTTATCGAAACCTGAATCCATGATCTGCGCGCTTTTAGTTTCGCCGCCCCTGAGTTCTTTGATGAGCTGGAAGAAACACAGAATAAATATGGCTCCGCCGCAGACAACCGGAACCAATGCGGTTTTGAAGTCCCATTTCATAAACGCATAAACGCCGGCGGCAAGGGATATCGCCATCATCGAAAGGGTAAAGTAGCTGTCACTGTTAATCTTCATCTTCATCCGTCTCCAACGGTTTCGGCGCCAAGTCTCTTACAGCTTCGTCTCGGGCGATCTGCCGCTCTTTGAGATAGGTCCACACTTGATTGAGCACAAAGATGACAATCATGCCCATCACCATGGGCCGCCAGAGCCATGAAATGCCCATCAGAGTGACGGATATGACGAAATTCCATTCGGTAATATCAGAAAGCACAAAGCCCACGATCAGGGGCGGGCGCGCCCAGCCATACTGTTTCATGACAAAACCAAGCACGCCGAATAGGATCATGACCAATATGTCGCCGACATCCTTAGTTCCGATGTAAACCGCGAGAATAAGAAAAGTCGTGATCACCGCGATAAGGTAATGTTTCGGCAGGTAGAGCAGTTTCGCTATTTGAGACGTAGCCACGAGGCAAACACCGCCGCCGACAATATTGGCAATGGCCAATGCCCAGATGATTTTATAAGTGATCCCGATATCCGTCGTCAGCATATTCGGCCCCGGGTGGATACCGGCTATCATGAACGCGCCAAGAACGAGCGACATACTGGCGCTGCCGGGCACGCCAAATGCTAACGTAGGTATAAAATCACCACCCTTGCACGAATTGTTCGAGGCTTCCGGCGCAATGACCCCTCGAACGTCCCCTTTGCCGAACTGGCTCTTGTCCTTTGCCGACTGTACGGCATGGGCATAGGCAAACCAGTCGGCGGTCACCGCACCGACGCCCGGGACGACTCCGATCCACACACCGATCATGCTGCTGCGGATCAATAAGCCCCAATGGCGCAGGACGTCCGCCATTCCCTGCAGTTGCCCGCGCAGGAGATCACCGCGGATTTGCCCTCCGGGGATCGAACCCTTCGTCGTGGCCATTTTTATCACTTCTGGAATCGCAAACAGCCCCAGCGATACGGTGACAATCTTCAGCCCGTCGATCAAATAGGGGATATCGAAGCTGTAGCGGTAAATACCGCTTGTGGGAGATCGTCCGATGGTTCCTAAAAGTATCCCCAGGAATCCGGCCGCCAATCCTTTGAACATATTACCGCTGCTCAGCGCGCCCAGCATGGTCAATCCCCACAAGGCCACGACAAAGACCTCAGGCGGCCCGAAAGCCAAAACAAACGGCCGTAGAATGGGGATCGACAACCAAAGGCAAATTGCGCCGAGCACACCGCCGATGATCGAACTCGTATACGAAGCGCCCAGCGCCCGCGCAGCCTCCCCCTTCAGAGCCATGGAGTGCCCGTCGAGAAGTGTAGCGGACGCGCCTGCGGTGGGCGGCACGCCGATCAATATAGTAGGAATCGTATCGCTCGTGATGGTCACCGCCATGATGGCGGTCATCAGCACAATCGAATATTGGAAATCCAAAGTGTAGGTGAGCGGCAACAAGAGAGCCAGAATGGTTATGCCCCCGAGTCCGGGGATGACTCCCAGGATCAATCCCAGCAGCGTTCCACCGACGAGAAATCCAACGGACGGCCAAGATAAAATTTGTACAAAAGAACCCCAAAAAGAATCCATGCGATATCCCTCGTAGCTGATCCCTCGAAGCGGCGATGCAGGGATGAGCGCCCTATTTCTGAAAATCCACCCATCCGGCACTGGCAAACTAACGAAGGTATTGGCGCAGCGTGAGCGTCACGAATGCTCTCGGCAAGCTGCTGCTGTCGTTTTATCTTTTCGTGATCGTCCTACTATGAAAATCACGCGGAGAATTTAGTAGTAGGCTTCCACAATCTTCGGGTTCTCCTTAAACGCCTTGACGAGAAAATTGATCCGTTGCTTAAACTCAGCGTCCGGCAGGAGATCCACCGGCGTATCGATCTTCTGACTCCATTCTATTGTCCGCTTATCCTTGAAAGCCTTGATCAATCCGTCGCGCAACGCGTTTTGAATATGCCCCGGTGTGCCGGGCGGCACCTGGATCAGGCGAGTGAGGGCATAATCAGACCACTCCTTAGGCATTCCCAATTCAAAATGGGTTGGCGCATTGGGGAATTCGGCGACGCGTTTCGTGCTGTATATCCAAAGCAAAGTAATATCCCCGGTCTTTAATTGTTGGGTGTTAATCCCGGTCAAAGCGCCGGAAGTCAGGTCCGCATTGCCTGCCAGGACGGCGAGCTTGGCGTCCTCTACTCCTTTGAAACGAGCAAATTTATATGGAATTCCTTTTTTCTCGAAATCTACGATCAGAGGGATAACGACAAAAGTTGCGCCCGCCAATGCGACACGGACAGGCGTTTTTGCATTCACGATGTCCCGGTAACTCAAGAACGGCGATTTGGGAGAACCAAAAATTCCGTAGGGAGGAGCATCGAGCGCCATAATCACGGGTATATCCCTGACGTTCCACGAGTATAGGCTCTTTGTTGTCAAGCCCACGTACGTGGCCACCCCCAGCAGACTGATTGTATGACCATCGGGGCTCGATCCATGGAGCACATCCATGGCATTGAACCCCTGAGCGCCTTCCACGACCTGCACGGTGACTTTTTGTCCCAAGTAATCGGGAAGGACGCGGGCCATTTGTCGAGCAATCAAATCATATGCGCCCCGGCCGCTCAAAACGATCTTCATTGGTTTGCTCGGTTTCCAGGATTCCGGTTGGGCAGCCAGGCCTGCATTGAAACCGCCGGTTGAAAAGACCATGAAAAAAATGATCGAACCAACGGTGCCGACGCGATAATCACAACTCTTGTTCCAGCGCATTAGATTGTCATCCTTTCTCCAGAGCATTACGCACTAACCTGTAACTTCACCCTTGATGTCCGTGACGGCAACACAATATAGAATCGCGGTCACGCGGCCGACGCCGTTGTTCGCACTGACATCATTGTTGCTCATCTTGAATGTTTTCCTCGCTGATTCTGCGACACTAGACCATGCGTGTGCGATCCTGGCTCGCAGATGGGGCAACTGCTTCTTTGCTGACGATGACATCAACAAGGGCGGGTG
Source organism: uncultured Pseudomonadota bacterium (assembly GCA_946478635.1). The sequence continues at coordinate 13,533 of CAMLCX010000041.1, read as the reverse complement.
TCTTTGAGGCCAAGGCATCCCTGATGGCGTCCTTGATGTCCTTGCGGTCATGAACGCGCGCTCCGTGGGCTCCAAACGCCTTTGCAATGGCAGAGAAATCGGTATCGTTAAAGTCGAGCACTTCGGAAACGACGCGGCCTCCCCTTAGGCGCTTTTCGGTGTGGTACTCAGAGGCCAGACAACTGTTGTTGAGCACCACGATGACCACGGGGATGTTGCAACGGAGCGCCGTTTCCAGCTCGCCAATGTGATAAAGAAGGCCGCCGTCGCCCGAGACCGCCACAGCGCGATATTTGGGCCGTGCCAACGCCGCGCCCATCACGCCGGGCACGACCCAGCCAAGCGAGCCGTTGGAGCGAACCATGGTCTTTCCTGCTTTCACCGCAAAGAGCGATCCTACCCATGAGCCGATGGCGCCCGTATCGGCGCCGATGAGATCTTCCGGCTCCATGACCTCACGCGCGCATGCGACGACCGCGGCCGGATGAATGCCGTCCTCCGGCTTTTCTTCAGCCATGGCTGCGGCGTGCTTTCGCCAGATGGCGACATTTGCGGCGATCTGCTTCGCCCACGGCGTGCGCTCTTGGTACAGCTTTCCAGACTCGATCACGGCGAGCCCGCTCTCCAAAGCCAATTGAGCATCGGCTAAGACCGTCAAGATGGCGCGGAAATTGTGGCCGAGAATCTCGTGGTTGGTGTCAATCTGGATGACCGGTTTCTTGTCGAACGGCAATGTCCAACGATGGGTTGCTAAACCGCCAAGGCGCGTACCGATGGCGAGCACCAGATCGGCCTCGCGCACAGTGTCGTTGCCGACCTTGCGCGAATTGCGCCCGATGGTTCCCACCGACAGGTCATGGTCTTCGGAGATGGCGCCCTTGCCGCCGAGGGAAGTTACCACCGGCACGCTCAGCGCTTCCGCGAAGCGCGTAAGCTCGTCCCAGGCTTCGGAGATGACGACGCCTTTGCCGGCTACGATCAACGGCCGCCTTGCCTTGAGCAATTCATCGACCACGGCTTGCATCGCGCCCGAAGGCGGCGGCATCCGCCTTGAGGTGACGGTGCCGAGATTTTCCTCCCGGTAGGGCGTTTCTGATCCCACATCGGCGCCGAACATTTCTGCCGGAATCTCAAGATGTACGGGACCTGGAGCCGGCCCCGTTGCCACGCGTATGGCCGCCCGCACCATGGCCGCCGCGCGCTCGGGTACCGACACGGTCTTGTTCCAACCGGCGACCGCATGGTGCATCTTCAATCCGTCGAGCTCCTGATATTCATAGCGGTCTCGCGAAGGCATGCCGGTGGAGCTTGTAAAGGAGATCAAAGGACTGCCGGCCCAGAGTGGATCGGCCATGGCTCCGGCGACATTCGCTACACCCGGTCCACGTTGTCCGTAGGCGAAACCCGGCTTGCCAGAGATGCGCGCATAGCCGTCGGCCATATACACCGCACCGGCCTCACTGCGGCAGTTGATGATCCTTATGCCAGCGTCATGGAGCGCGTACCAAAGCGCATGGTCACCTCCCATGAAGCAGAAGAAAAGTTCCGTTTCGTACTTTACCAGCGTCTGCGCGACGATTTCCGCGACTGTCGACATTTCATCCTCCCAATGGAACGCTACCGGTCCGTGCCGCAGCTTTTTCAATTCCTTTCTATTCTCGCCGGTAGCTCAGCGCTTCGGTCGTTGCCTCCTTGCCGCCCAGACCGATGCCGAGTCCATAATGTTTATCGGACGCCACAGCCTCCGGATAAAAGCTGGCGAGATCCCTTTCGGGATATTTTTGCAGCACCCAATCGGCGATCTGGTCGCGGGTTGTGATCCACACGTTGGACTTGCTTTTGACGTAGCGGATCACTTCCTCGAGAGGTCTTGTCCGAAAACCATGGGCCAGGACGGGATGGGTGCCATAGGCAAGCATCTTTGGAAAGCCACGCTTGCCTTCGTCATAAAGCGCATCGAAATAATCTCGCCACATCTCGACGATCTCGCGCACGCTCATGCCCCGACTCGAGTTGGTGTCGGACACGGCATAACTCGTCATACCGACCAGCTTCTTGTTGTCGACCCGGATGATGAACGGGACTTCGGCGTTGCGCATGCCGCAGGTGTATTTGAACCCTTGTTCGGCGAGTATGGAAAAGGTTTCCGCCGTAAGATGCCCACCAGGGGAGCTGAAACCCGAGGCCTTCTTGCCAAGCACCGTTTCAAACGCTTGGTTGGCGCGCGCGATCCCTTCGGCTTGTTCTTGTACCGTCATTTCACAAAGAAATTCATGATCCCACCCTTGAACGAGAAATTCGTGGCCCTGTGCCGCGACCGCGCGGGCTAGATCAGGAAACAAGGTCACATTCAGACCGTCGGCATAGGCGCTGGTCCGAATTTCGTATCGTTGCCATAGATCCAGGAGCCGTTGCATACCGCCGGTCTCCGCGAATGCCGTCTCATAGACCGGGCGCATGATCCGTGTGTATTTTGCCCGCGATGAAGCGCCACGTCCGTGGCTTTGATCCACGGACGTGCCTAAAGTCTTCGGAGGAATCTCCCAGGACATGTTGAACACGACGGCGATATAAGCTCCATTGGGCCACTCGAAGTTTCCTTTGTACATTGGGCAGCTCCTTTTTTTGATTCTTACCGGAATAAGAGAATTTGCGGCGAACGCCAATGGATCTAACCGGCGATCCTAATGGAACAACTTTCCGTCTGGGAGAAATTTCGACACGGGTCGTTCGGCGCGGATCGGAAAGTAAAGAAACCTTTTATAATTCGCCAAAGTTATTTGAGGGCGTTGGCTCCGGCCTGTGAAATCGCGTCGTCTGCCCCGCCCGACGTGCCGATCGCGCCGATGATCTTGCCGTCGACGACGAGCGGAATCCCGCCTGCGGACGCCACCGCGCCGCGTAAAGCGAAGGGAGACATGTCGCCCTTGGTGACCCGGTCGAAGAAATCTTTGCTCGAACGACGGAACAGAGCCGCCGATTTCGCTTTGTCTTGGGCGATCTGAATGGAGGCATATTGAGTGTCGTCCATTCTGTGGAAATAGACGAGATCGCCAGACGGTTCGACAATGGCGATGGCCATCTTCATGTTGCGCTTGGTCGCTTCCGCCATCGCGGCGTCAGCGGCTTTTTTTGCCTGCTCGAGCGTGACGGGTGGACCGTAGGCTGTCGTTGGAGGCAAGGGCGCCGTGGGTGCCGCTTGTTGCGCCGTCACCGCAGCGCCGAGCATCAGCGTGCCGCAAACCACGAGTGATCTCAAAGTCAGAGTCTGCATGAGCGATTCCTCCCGAAAAAGTTTGGTCCGGAGCGTATCCAAACAGCCAGTGTGCTGTCAACGTCTATCGAGCAGCGGTAATACTCGAGTACGCAAGGCGGCAGGAAGGTTGAGCACTTGATGGTTCGGAATGGCGAAAGTATGAAGTGTCGCCCACCGAATTGAGGAGCGGCAGCCGTCGGGGGAAGATTCCGGCGGTTAGAACAGAAGTTTCACGGCAATGGATTGAAGACTACGGCACGACTATGGCCGAGGTAGCGCGGCAGCGTGGAGTTTCCACGTCGCGCTCTCAAAGAGCCTCGTAAGAAGTTATTCTCGCTTGTCAACTACGTCCCACCATCCGTCCTCGTAAGATTTCTTATCTCCGCATTCAGTGCACAAAGCCGCTTTGTTCCAACCTTTGCAGGATGGATACATCGACTAGGTCTTCTGATTTGAGCTGCGCGATCTTTGGATTTCCAAGACCCATGACTTGGATCGTCGCCTTCACGGCGTCCATGTTGGGATAAGGTTTACGCTCGACCTTCGGCAGTAAATCCTCGTAGGCTTTATCGGCTTCTTTCTGCGAAAAGCGCAAGTGCTTGGCCAAAATTCCAGTAACCGTCATTCGGTTTGCGGGATTCAGCATGTAGGCGTTTCCTTCTACGATGGTTTTTACAATGGCCTCGACCGTCCGAGGGCGTTCTTTGATAAATCGTCTTGTTGTGGTGACGGAGTTGTTTACAAATGGGACGCCAAGCTGCTGGAGGTTGCCAAGATAGGAGAAATTTCTTTCTTTAAGCGGTCCGGATACGGAAGGATCTGCGATGGTGGCATCGATTCGTCCGGTCAGTAGGGCCTGGACGCGGGTAGGTTCGTCTCCAATGACCAAAAAAGTAATACCATCGCGCTTCTCCTCGAGCCCGAAGTGCTTCAACATAAGGAAAGAGGCGACGTGCGAGGAGCTTCCGAAACCGCTGATAGCTAGTCTTTTTGCCTTGAGATCCTCCGGCCGTCTGATTTCAGGTTTTGCCCAGATGTCATAGGTCAGAAGATTGGTGATCCCGAGGATCATCACCGCGTCCGCTCCGCCGGCGGCGGCCGATGTAACCAGGGCGGCTCCGACCGAGCCCATGGAAGCCGACTCCGACACAATCGCCTGGATCATCCGTACTCCTCCCGAAATGAAGACGATGGTCGGATCGAGACCGTGTTTTTTGAAAAGACCCAGATGCTGAGGCACCCAGAGAAAGGCTATGTCATTACGCAGGCTGGAGTGGCCGATCACGATCTTTTCCAATGGCTGCGCCGAGGCGGCGCTCATCTCGAACATCCATGCGAGCGCTACGACGAAGCTTAGAAGCCGCTGATGTCGTCTCATATTCCCTCCCGTAGGGATAGTTACAGTGCGTTAATCGCCATTGTCAATACGTTTGATCAGATGGTTTTCTCCTGTTTGTTGACAGAGAAAATTGCGCGCTGATATAGCCTTTAGCAGCGGAGCCATCGCGTGCCGGTGAACGCAGCGGAACAAAGTCGCGTGGTTGGAGGAAACAGGTTATGTCCACCGTGTTGCTTCTTAATAACGAGGATGTGGAGCGACTGTTAACCGTCGAGGATACAATCCGGGCTTTGGACGAGGCTTATCTTGAGCTGGACAAGGGCGACACGGCTAATCGCCCCCGCACCTTTACCTTTTCACCCACGAACAATGGCCGTTTCGTCGCGAACACCCACGAAGGGATTATCCGTGCCAAGGGTATCTATGACATCCGTATTGTTACCCATAGCCGGCCGGACCCGACGATCGATCCCACCCGAGTGAACTATTTCCATGGGGCGCTCAACTGCTCGCTCGATATGCTCTACGACATCCACAGCGGCGATTTGCTGGCGATCATCCATGACGGCTACCTGCAGAAGATGCGCGTTCAGGCCACCAATGCCATCGCGGCACGCTATATGGCGAGAAAGAATACCCACAGCATGGCGCTCATCGGCTCCGGCTGGCAGGCCACCGCCGCAATCGAATCGATGCGTTTCGTGCGCCCGATTCAGCGGGTCAACGTGTTCAGCCGCAGTGAGGAGAATCGAAAAAGATTCGTTCAACGAATGCGGTCGATCTACAGAGATATGAACATACAGGCCTTCGATACCGCGGAGCAGGCCGTACGCGGCACTGACATGGTGGTTGCCGCCACGAATTCAAACATTCCGGTTTGCCAAGGAGATTGGGTCGAAAAAGGAATGCATCTAACGGGCATCCTTCCCTATGAGTTTGACCTGGACTGCTACCGGAAGGCAGATTACATCGTTATCTTCAATCGCCTCCACGGTCGAGACTACACCCTGCGGCGCGGGCCGGAAGAAGAACCGCTGGATATTCCGCCGCATGAGGCGCTAATAAAAAACGCGCCTGAGATCGCCGACCTGGTATCTGAAAAAGTGCCGGGACGAATGAGCGAGGAGCAAATTACGATCTTCGCCAATGGCGGACATGGCTGGGGCCATGACGGCGGTCCAGGCTATGGGATCCAGTTTGCCGCGATGACGAAGCTGGTCTATGACTTGGCAAAAGCGCGGAATGTCGGTCGTCAACTTCCGCTGAATTGGTTTCAACAGAACGTGAACTCGTAAAATGAAAGCGACGCAGCAGCCTCCGAAACGGCAGTTTGCCGTCGTCTTTCCGGTCCACTTCGGGGACCGACACTCGGGCTTACGCGTCGATCAGTTCAATTGCGGGGGCTTCGGGCTCACATGGTTTTGCCTGATACCTCATCTCCTCCGAAGCGCTTGACATTGACCGCGCGGACAACTTAGCCTCCCCCAGAACGACCCAATGACAAGGAGGCGGCTCATGGCGAAGGCACTCGGCGCGTTGTTGCTCCCTATCTTCATTTCGGTATTGGCGGTCACCTCGGCGCTCTCTGCCTCGGTCGAGGAGTTCTACAAGGGCAAAACAATCCAGTGGGTCGTCGGTGGTTCCGCCGGTGGAGGCTACGATACGTACACCCGGCTGATCGCGCGCTACTTCTCCCAGTACGTTCCCGGCAAACCCGCCACGGTCGTTCAAAATATGCCTGGCGCGGCTATGTTGATCTCGGCGAATTACATCTATAACAGCGCTCCCCGCGACGGAACGGTCATCGGCCATTGGTCCGGTCCTCTTATTCTCCAGCACATGATGGGGAACCCCGCGGTGCAATTTGACGGGCACAAGTTCGGCTGGCTGGGGATGCCGACGGCGGATTCCCTCGTGTGCATCACGACCGAGCGCAGCGGGATAAGGACGGCGGAGGATTGGCGCAAGGCCAAAACGCGGGTCAAGCTGGGGGCGATCGGTCCCGGCACCAGTGGAACCGACGACACCAAGCTCCTCGCCGCCGCGGCGGATTTTCCCCTGCAGCTCATCGAGGGCTACAAGGGCACCGCCGACATCAGGATTGCAGCGGAACAAGGGGAAGTGGACGGCACCTGTTCCTTTGGCTGGCAATCGGCGAAAGTGACCTGGGCCAATGCCCTGCGGGCACGACAGATTCATGTTGTGCTCCAGACGTCGCTCGAACCTCATCCCGAGTTGAAGGGTGTCCCTCTCGCTGTCGATTACGCGAAGACGGAGGAAGGGAAAAAACTCCTCCGGATAGCCGGCGACCTTTACGGCAAACAAAGACTCTATTCGCTTCCGCCACAGGTGCCCGAACAGCGCGTGCGAGTGCTGCAGAAAGCCTTCATCAGTACTCTGAAAGATCCTCAGCTGCTGGCTGAGGCAGAAAAGGCGAAGCTCGAGATCGACCCGATCGATGGACCCGGCATCGAAAAGATGGTGAACGGTTTGTATGAAATCGAGCCGGCCATCGTCAATCGGGTTAAACAGTTACTGGAGTCAAAGTAGGAGCGAGAGAACTTCAATCCGGTGGGGCCATCCTAAGCTATAGATTCAGCATCGGACGAACCGAAGGCTTTGGACCCAGTTGCAGCAACACTTTACGTGCGCGTCCTCGTGGCCGGCCACGGAGCGAAAAGAAAAGCAGCCTTTCCGTCAAGGAGGAAATTCCAATGCGGTTAAAAAGATCTGGACGCGCGTGGATCTTTTCTTTCGGTTTTGCCGTTACCGTTTTAACGACCGTCACAATCGGCCTGGCGCAGGATGCGAGACTCGCCGAAGCGCGCAAGGAAGGGAAGGTTGTTTGGTACACGGGGGCGTCTCTCTTCACGGCTGAACGAGTCGCCAAGCTCTTCGAGCAGGCTTATCCCGGCATCAAGGTGGAAGTGCATCGCTCAGGGTCGGAACGGATTCTCCAGCGGTTCATGCAAGAAGCTGCAGCCGGCATCAAGAACGCCGATGTGTTCAATTCGTCCGATGCGGGCCACTACGTTCTTTTGAAGAAGAAGGGAATGCTGGCGAAGTACACGCCGGCGGGGACCGCGCGGTTCACCGAATCCTTTCGCGACCGCGACGGAATGGTTTTTGGCTGGCGCGCGTTCTTGATTGTCATGTCGTATAACTCGAAGCTCTTACCTAGCGCGGATGCGCCAAAAGCATGGAGGGATCTACTCGATCCAAAGTGGAAGGAAAAACTCGTGACCGCCCATCCGGCATACAGCGGCGCCGTCGCTACCTACACGCTGGCACTGGTGAAGCTCTATGGATGGGACTACTTCAAGCAGCTCGCACAGAACAAGCTCCACTTGCGGCAATCGGTTCATGACCCAGCCCAGGTCGTCGCGTCGGGAGAACGGCTCGTGGGCGCCAATGGAGCGGAGTATTTTCTTTACCTGCAAAGAAAAAAAGGAAATCCCATCGGGATCGTCTATCCTCAGGACGGCGCTCCGCTGGTCATCTCGCCGTCGGCGATCACCAGCTCTGCTCCCAACCCGAACGCCGCCAAGGTGTTTACCGATTTCATCTTCACCAAGGAGGTCCAACAGTTTTTGGCGGATAGCGAAGGATTGTACGTTCCTCATCCCGAGGTGACTTACCCGACGGACAAGCCGAAGCTTACGGATTTGAAACTTTTAACAGTTGATCCAGAGGAGCTGGAGGGGCGCAGCGAAGAGATCAAGAAGCGTTTCGTCGAGTTCTTCGGTAGCTGATTGTTTCGGCGCATTGCCGAATGTTTGTTTGAAGCCGGTTCAAAACGTGGCAGAGCAACGCGGTTCAAAGCGTTAACAAACAGGCATGAGGCATTAGGCAACAGTAAGAACCGGACGGCTCAAGAAAAATCTCGGCCAGGAACCTTCCACGTTTCGGGAAATCGAGCGGCTCGGCCGAAAATGCAACGACGTAACTTGGTCGCCCCCCCGGCAATGCCGCCCTCAGGTTTTGTTCGCCGCTCCGGCGGCAGCATTATGTTCGGGCGTCCCCTTGGCGGGAATCGTCCAGAAATAGATGGTGCTGCCGCCGGCGTTCAACGTCTGCTGCGGTTTCCAGCTGCCCATGTCGAAGGCGTGAGAAACGATCCGGGTTCCCGGCTTTAATTCGGCCAATAGCTTCGGAAGCAATTTAAGATTCAGGCTCGGCAGCAGGTACAGCGTCACTACGGTCGCATCGCCAATTTTCGCTTCGAACAGATCTTCGTTGAGAAAGCGCACGCGGTCGCCGACTCCCGCGACCTTAAGGTTCGCTTCTGCTTCCTTGATTCGGTCGGGATTGATGTCGATGCCGACGGCGCGCGCAGCCTGGTACTTCTGCACCGCCATGATGGGGATGCGCCCGTCGCCCGAACCCAGATCATACACCACGTCGCTCTTGCCGACCTTGGCGACTTTGAGCATCGCGTCGACGGCTTCATAGGGCGTCGGTACATAAACGACATCGGGCGCGCGCAGTTGCTGTTGCGTGGAGGGCTGCTGCGCGCTTGCGGAATACCCATTGAAACAGAGCGCCAGTGCCAGCAAATATGAAATTCTTCGGATTTTCATTTCTTCCTCCTTTTGGATGTGCCTTGCGGCGGTTCAATGTTCAAGTTAAACGGCGGATTTTCAGTCATCCCCAATAATCATATGGGATTGGTGCGCGTGAGCCAAGGTGTCTAAGAACAACGTTGGTTCAAATGTTCAAGGCCCGAACAAAAACTCGTTCAAGCCGTTCAATGAGCCGGCCCTGAGTCGGGCGAAGGGTTCAAATCGTTAGCCAATAGGCATGAGGCACGAGGCAATAGGCAATAGTAAGAAAAAGTCGTTTAAAACGTTCAACCGCTGCGCTCCGTTCAAGACGTTCAAAGGATTGGGGGCGTTAAAAATGATTCGGTTCCAGTGGTTTCAGTCGTTCCATCGCTTCGCTACGTTCAATGCCTCAGTCGGCGCTTGCGCAGGAGCCGTTTTATAGAGGGAAGATCCTTCGATGGCTGAAGGGGCCACCGATGTTGTTGCCAGGCTCACCGCCAAATACCTGCCCCAGCATCTGGCCGGCAACCCGACGGTCACGGTTTAGAACATGCCTGGCGGCGGGGGCAACGTTGGAGCCAACTCCGTTTACGAGGTCGCCAGTCCCGATGAAATCACCATCGGCGTTTTTAGAATTCGTCCTTCAGCTCCGAATAATCTCTTCGGCAAAAACTTCCGATCATGATATAAACACGGGCCCATGATGACCATCCGGCGCTCAACGGGAAACGGACTTGAGATTGTGACTCGAGATGCCGTTGCCGATCTCCTGCCGCGCGAGGACGCCGAACTTTGGTTTCATTTAGACGCGCCGACCGAGGAGGATCTCCGCTTTCTTCAAGAAGACCTCAAGATCCACCACCTGACTCTAGAAGATGTCGTCAATCAGAACCAGCGGCCCAAAATCGAATCGTTTGAAGATTACGTCTACATTGCCATTCATCCTTTGATGCACAGCAAGAAGTGGCAGATCGAACCTAGCGAACTCGATCTACTGCTGGGCCGCCACTGGATCGTTTCGGTCCATTACGGCCCTCTGCCCGGCCTGATTGAGAATTCCCACATCCACGAGAGACTCGCCAATGCTCTCGGGCGAGGGACTGACTTTCTTCTCTATACGCTGGTGGATCTGGTCGTCGACAGTTATTTTCCCATTCTGGATGCAATTGAAGACGAAATCGATTCGCTTGAAGACCGGCTGCTGGCGCGGGCAAAATCAGCGGACATGAATCGGCTGTTGGCGTTCAAGCGCTCGTTAGTGCATGTCCGGCGCGCCGTTGGGCCGCAACGGGAAGTTTTCAATCAGCTCACGCGCCATGAATTCCCATTCATTCGGCCGGAAAATCTGGTTTACTTCCGGGACGTGTATGATCACTTGCTGCGGATCACCGAGGAACTCGACAGCCTCAGGGATATTCTGTCGAGCGCGCTCGAAGTCCATCTCGCTTCCACCTCGAATCAGCTCAACGTAACGATGAAGCGGCTCACCGCGTGGGGTACGATATTTGTCGTGATCACCGCCATCGCGGGCATCTATGGCATGAATTTCAAGTTTATGCCCGAACTGGAGTGGCGCTACGGTTATTTCGCGGCTATCTCCGGAATGGCTGTGATCTCACTGGCTTTGTATTTTTACTTCAATAAAAAGGGCTATTTTTAGAAGTCCTTTTATCTTATTCGACCTTTGCGGCCCTTGGCGCCCCTTCGACGAAGTTTATCCTGAGCGTGGCCGAAGGGCTCAGGACATACTTTGCGGGAGATATTCCGAGGTTCGATTGCAGCTCAGCCACGGTCGGTCCTTGGTGGAGACTATACGCCGGATAAAGTACCAACAGCGTGAGACGCTACATTAGCGTGTCGAACTGCGGCTTTCGGGGACGGTGGTTATAATTCGTTCTCCGCTCCGGCCAGGGCTTCCCGGGTTTTTTGACACTCGGCGCAGAAAGCCGCTTCGGGAGTTATTTCCAGACGATGAGGTTCGATGGGCGCGCGGCAACCAAGGCAAACGCCGTATCGGCCTTCGCTGATACGGTTGAGCGCGTCATCCACGCGCGCAGTTTCGTTGGTGTACCAGTCCGCCAGACTGTTAAGTAAATGGCATCGGCTGACATACGCCGCTTGATCGATCCAGTCTTTGTTTTGGTCCACCGTGAGCTGTTCTGTCTGCACATGCTCGAGTGTCCGCATGATTTCGTTGCGACGCCTTCTCAGTTTGTCGACATATTCTTCGTTCTTGACTGGGTTCATCGTAATCTCCCCTGGTTCACTTTCCGAACCTGAGCCGCTGGGGGACCGGGCTCGCGCCCGATCCGCCTGATCACCTATCGCGAATTAAATATGTCGCCCCGCCTGCGGTTCTTTTAGCCTGTTGTTTCAGCGGTCGCCTCTCCGGGCAACTTCGCTTTCGGGCGAATGGATCATTTCGTCGAAGAGGCGCTCCGCTTACGCTTGAAACGTGAAGTGCTTTGCTTCTCCGCCATCGCGCCGTCTCCTCAAATTGCGTGCGATGCGTTGGTTGCCCTTCTCTTGTTCGTGGATTATTAAACGCAACGCCCGTGCCACTCGCCGATCGATTTCCCCTGGTTTTCTGGAGTGTATTTCTACGCAAAGACCGCACGGGTTCTTAAGGCTAGGAAGGGGCGAATAACTTTCTTGCAAGCTTGCGAAGCGCGACGGGCTGCTCATGACGCGCGGCGCGACCAAAACCGTACTCGTGTTTTGAGCCAAGCAAGATCCATTTTACGACAGACCCCTTCAGAGGCCTTCGACACAGCTCAAGCCGAACGGCGTCGAACGTTCGAGCGGTTACGTTGATGCTCAGGGTCTCGCCAATTTGTCAATGTCGCGCCAGCGCGGTGCTGCTTTCTGGCGAAAAACGGTTTGTCTATTCCTCCGCGGGCACGATCGGCTCATGAACTTTTATGGCGCCGCTCTGGCGGCGGACGTGGTCCTGCAGTTTGCGCCCGGCGGCGTTGAAGGCATCACGGATCGCCACATAGACATCTTCATGGGCGCCGTGCTTGCTGGGTTGATGAATTTCAACCAGAGCTTTCTCGGACTGTTCGCCCTCGCTCAACTTCGCCGCGCTCAACCGTTTGGGGGCGTGATTGATCACGATCTCGCCGCCGGGCACGCTCAGGTCGATGCGCACTTGAAATGCTTTTCCCTTGTGGTGATGCCGGTGCGGTGCTTCGACGATGACGCGGCAGGTTGTGATGCGGTCGCAAAACGACTCCAGTTTGGCGGCTTTTTCGCGGACTTGTTTTTCGATGGCGGCGGATGGCGTCATGTTGCGAAAGGTGATCTTCAAGGCGTTGGTCATATCGAACGTCCCTCCCATTATGTTGGTGCCGGTGTAAAACTCGGCAAGAGCCGTGCCATTCTGCTTATAATTGTGCATCCAGAAGCACCGATTTGTAAAGGTCCTTTTCAGGGTCGCCGCAGTAGCGCCAGTAGTTTGCAACGGTGGGAAAAATGAACCAGCGAATTTCTCAGCGATGCTGACCTACGTGCAATGACGATGTACGATTTGCCGGGAAAATCAGCATGGAGGACACTCACAAAGCCAGGCATGGTTCTTGCGCTATAAGCTAAATAAGCGATGGGAAAAGGAGCCGATCATGCCGATCGTCAAAAGATTAAAAGAATTGTTCGATGTAGGCAAGATTCCCTACGAGGTTTACAACCATCCGCTGGCGTATACCGCCCAGGAGATCGCTCAACGACAACATGTTTCCGGCAACCTCATGGCCAAGGTCGTGATGCTCAGAGTGGATGACAAACTTGTGATGGCGGTCGTTACCGGGAGCCAAAAAATACACCTGCCCACTGTCCGCGCAAGCCTCGGAGCCTACGAAGCGCGGTTGGCGACGGAAGACGAGTTCATTTTGAGATTCCCGGATTGCGAGATCGGTGCGATGCCGCCGTTCGGAAACCTATTTGGTGTGCCTGTCTTCGTGGATCCTGCCGTAGCCAGCGACAAGACGATTTATTTCAATGCCGGAAACCACGTCCAAACGGTTCGGATTCGGTACAAGGATTTTGAAAAACTCGTACGTCCACGGGTTGTTCGGTTGACCGAAGAAAAGAAAAAGGCCGCCGCCTAAGTCGCCTGGCAACACAAAGCTGCCCGGCCAATCACTCCGGTTTTGGTAGATGCCTTCCCTGGAGCGGGCGGTTCCGCCAGGGTGTGCCATTTTTCATTCTTGCGCTTCAGCGGTCCTATTTTCTCGCGGATGCCAATTCGACTTCGGCCGATCCGACTTTGAGTTCGCAACTTGAGCCACGCGGCTTTGCAATTAAATTCGCTTCCAAGCACTTTTTCGAGCTGGTTTGGGCACATCCTTTGCCTCAACGTCGGATGTGGAGCATGAAGAAATTTACCGGTTCAATCG
>CAMLCX010000040.1 GCA_946478635.1 uncultured Pseudomonadota bacterium | reverse complement strand
CATAAATCGCCAAAAGCGCCGCAAGAAAACGCAGCTGGCGAACACTATTCTTTGTGGCTTCCATCTTTGCGTTCTCTCTATATTGGAAAAATGTCAGGGCCGAAGACCGCACTGTTTCTCGCGCGCCTTGCAGCTGAAATCTTTCTGACTAGCCGCCAACAATGGTTTTCGACAATCTCGGGTTCATCCGATTAACCCGCGGAGGCAGCGCCCCACCATTTACGCACGGCCGGCGCCGCCATCACGATCAAAATGAGGACCGTTGCGACGATAAACGCAAGGCTGATCGGCCGGGTGACCAGCACGGAAGGATCGCCGTGCGAGACCTGCAGAGTCCGCCGCAGGTTTTCTTCCACCATCGGTCCGAGCACGAAGCCGAGCATCATCGGTACCGGGCTGCAATCGAGCATTCTCCAAACGATGCCGAGGATGCCGAAGATCGCCATAAGATAGATATCGAACGAGCTGTTGTTCACACTATAAATACCGATGGCCGAGAACGCTATGATAGCGGGGAAGAGCACGCGATAGGGCAGCTTAAGCAGGCTCACCCAGATACCGATAAGCGGCAGATTAAGCACAACCAGCATCACGTTGCCGATCCACATGCTGGCGATCAGCCCCCAGAACAGGTCGGGCTTGTCGGTCATCACCTGTGGGCCGGGCGCGATGCCGAAAATCATGAGCGCGCCGAGCATGAGCGCCATCGTCCCGCTGGCGGGGATTCCCAAGGTGAGCATCGGAATAAACTTGCACTGCGCGTCCGCGTTGTTGGCGGACTCGGGTCCCGCCACACCCTCGATTGCGCCGTGGCCGAAGCGCGAAGGGTCTTTGGCCAGTTTCTTCTCGATCATATAGGACGAGAACGACGCGATCGCCGGCGTCGTGCCCGGCAGTACGCCGAAGAACGCACCGACTCCGGTTCCTCTGACGATCGCGCCGAAAGACTGTTTCAGATCGTCTTTCGTCGGAAAGAGGTTCGTCACCTTGGAAGTGAAGACCTGGCGCTCCTCAGGGTCGCTCAAGTTGCTCAAGATCTCGCCCACTGCGAACACCCCCACCGCGATCGTCACGACACCGATACCGTCCGCCAGCTCGTAAAATCCAAAGGTGAAACGCTTGATCCCTGAATTGACGTCGGCGCCGACGATGCCGAGCAACAAGCCGACGACAACCATCGCGAGCGACTTCGCCATGTCGCCGTGGGCGAGCACCGCCGCGGCGATCAGACCCATCAGCATCAGCGAGAAATATTCCGCCGAGCTGAACTTGAGAGCGAACTCAGCGAGCGGCGGGGCGAAGAGCGCGATCAATAGCGTGCAAACAGTGCCGGCGAAAAACGAGCCGATCGCTGCGATCGCCAGAGCCGCTCCGGCGCGCCCCTGCCGCGCCATCTGATAGCCGTCGATGCACGTGACCACCGATGCGGTCTCGCCCGGTAGGTTCACCAGGATGGAAGTGGTGGAACCGCCATACATCGCGCCGTAGTAGATGCCGGCGAGCATGATCATGGCCGCCACCGGCGGCACGTTGAAGGTGAGCGGCAGCAGCATCGCGATGGTCGCCGTCGGTCCGATGCCCGGCAGCACGCCGATCAAGGTGCCCACCAGCACGCCGATGAAGCAGTAGAGCAGGTTTTGCATCGACAGCGCCACGCTGAACCCGAAGAGCAGATTGTTGAAGAGTTCCACGGCGACGCTGTCAGAAGCCTTTGATCAATGGGTACGGCAACCCGAGACCCCAGATGAATACGGCGACCGAGAGCCCGGTCAGGATTAGAGTGAGCAGCAGGACCTCGACGAACTTGAACTCCCGCCCCGCCGATGCCGACCCGAAGATGAGTACCGCCATCGCTGGTAGGAAGCCCATATGTGTCATCAAAACTCCGAACGCGACCAGTGAGACGGACAGCACGATCAACGCCCGAAGCGAGCAGTGAACTGCGATCTTCTCGCCCTTGCGCAGTCCGTTAGCGGTGACGTAGATGCCGAACAGGACGAGGATCCCGCCTAACATACTCGGGAAGTAGCCGGGCCCCATCCGCATCGTGCCGCCAAAGGGGTAACCACGGGCGATGAAGAACGCGGTGGCGCCGGTCACGATCAACATGACGCCGGCCCAAAAATCTTTGTTGCGTAAGTCGATCTTCATTGACATGGACGGAAGCGGTTATTCTTATCATCGTGCCAAGACGCCAGGAACGCCAAGTGACAGGCCAGAGCCTGTCATCCCGAGCGACGGCGAGGGATCTAAGAAAGGATTTCTCTCTTCGTTCGAAATGACAATTCGTTTTTCCTCGGCGCCCGTTGCGTTCTTTGCTCGGGTCGTCTTTCCCCGAGATCACAACCTCTACTCAGCTTTGATGTTGGCCTCTTTGATAACTTTCCCCCACTTGGCTGTTTCGGCCACTATATAGGGGCCGAATTCGGCCGGACCCAATTTGTCCACTTCCGCGCCTTGGTCACCGAACACCTTCTGAGTCTCCGGCGAGCTCAGGATAGCCGAAATTTCTTTGTTCAGCCGGTCGATAATCGGACGCGGCGTGCCGGCAGGCGCAAGGATTCCCCACCAGTTGTTGGCTTCATAGCCGGGGACGCCGGCTTCGGCGATCGTCGGCACATCGGGCAAGGAGACACTGCGCTTCGCGCCGCCGGTGCCCAGCGCTTTGACCTTGCCGGACTTGATATGGGGCATGAACTGGATGAGCGAGCCGAGTGCTGCATGGGTATGGCCTCCCATCACGTCGATCATTGCGGGACCGCCGCCTTTGAACTGGACGATACCAACGTCGACACCGGTCAGTGACTTGAAAAGCTCGCTGCCGAGATGCTGAAAACTACCGACGCCCGCTGACGCGAAATTCAGCTGGCCGGGTTTTTCCTTGGCGAGCGCAATGAATTCTTTGACGGAGTTGACGGGAACGCCCGGATAGACGGCAAAAACGTTCGGGCCGGTGCCGACCTTGGCAATCGCGGCAAAGGCCTTGACCGGATCGTACGGAAGTTTGTAGAGCGAAGTGTTAATCGCGTACGCAGAAGAAATAATGAGCAGCGTGTGACCGTCAGGCTCCGATTTCGCTGCGGCTTCTGAGCCGATGACGCCTCCCGCCCCGCCGCGATTGTCGGCGATGACCTGTTTGCCGAGCCGTTCGGTCAATTTGGTTGCGATGAACCGGCCCACGATATCGTTGCTCCCGCCCGGCGGAAAGGGAATGATGAGGCGCACCGCCTTACTCGGATAAGTCTGTGCCGCCGCTATGCCGTAACCCAGCGCAACGGCGCCAACGAGCATCATCACGGAGAGATTTTTCACTTTGTAGTTCATTTCGCCTTCCTCCTTATTTCACTTGACCCCAGTGTCTAGAGCGGTTGCATTCAACGGTGATCGCCACCCCCCTCACCTAGGCTACGTCGAAAAGGAACTATGCGCTTTACTACGGCCTCGTAGTCGATCAGATTCTTGTCGACGCGGGCGGTAACTCTATCAATGTGGTCAACCCGGAGGCGATTGGTAGCCGCCCTGCACATTTAGATTTAATTCGCCCGATCCGGCCGTTCGTTCGTCTCCGCTGCTTTTGCCAAACGAATGTCGATCAGCGCCATCTGCCCGCCGGCGACGGCTTTGAGGCCGCGCTGGAGTGCAGCGCGGACTTCGCCGGGCTCTTCGACTTTTTCACCGTAGGCGTCGAAGGCGCCTGCGATTAGTACTTCCAATCTTGGTTGAGCGCTTCGAAGTCGATCTGTCGCCGCCTGATCTCGCGCCGCTTCAGTCACGACTCTTTGTCACGCGCCGTTTCTGCCCGACATTGCACGCTTGGCTTCGCTGAAAGCGACCTCTTCCAGTTCCACGCGCTCTTTAATTATTCGCGACAACCATTCCTCAACATTTTTTTCTCTGTGCAACCTCGCTAAGAACGAAGCGCGAGCAGCTAACTCGGCTGGCAAAGACAAAGCGGCTAATTTTGCTTTGCGAACTTTAATCGGTCTTTCCCAAGCTGAATCTTCCTCTGCTTGGGATTCTACGATTTTATCGATCTCTCCTTCGGAGATTCGATGTCTCTTGGATTTCTTTGGGTTCATAACGACCATCCCGTGATTATTCGGACGACATTATTGGACTTGAGTTGAAAGATAATCTTGAGCTTGCGTCCGCCTACACTCTCGCCGATGAGTTGGTAGCGATCCCTATATTTCTTGTTTCTTCGAACTTGGAAATCGGAAAAGAAACATTCGACAGCCTCTTCGAACGTGACTCGATGCGCCGCAAGTTTGTCATTCTCGAAATCATATTCAAAATCTGAGGGTGCAAATCCGGCCCATTTAACCACTGCCTTATTCTACCTTGCATCCGTGTTCTTTTGAAAGCTTGTCGAAAAGACGCGGCTAAGCCGTAGGCTATGAGTTAAAACGCTCGCGCTCCATTCAGTTCGCTCGATCCGGTCTCTCGTTCGTTTCCGCCGCTTTCGCCAGCCGAATATCGATCAGCGCGAATTGGCCGCCGGCGACGGCTTTGAGGCCGCGCTGGAGGGCGGCGCGGACCTCGCCGGGCTCTTCAACTTTTTCGCCATAGCCGTCAAAGGCGCGGGCGACCATGGCGTAGTCGGGGCTCGGATTGATCGAGATGCCGATGAAGTCCTGATTCTTCACAGCAAATCCTTCGGGAAAATAGCGCGGCACGCCGGATTTTTGCGAGTGGTAGCCGTAGTTGTTGAAGAGCACGATCAGGATCGGCAGATTGTGCTCCTGGCACACGCCGAAGGCGGCGAGGGCGGGATCGTAATTGAACGCGCCGTCGCCGATCAGACACAGAACAGGCGGTTTGGGATTTGCCGCTTTGACGCCGAGCGCCGTTCCGGTGCCGGTGCCAAGACCGCCGATACAACCAGCGAAGAACGTGCCCGGTTTGAGCATGTCGAGATAGCGATGGATCGAAAGGCGGTGCGTGATGGTTTCTTCGACCACGATGGCGTCGGCTGGAATGACTTGCGCCAGTTCATGAGTGACCCAGCGCGTGTCGATAGGCTTTTGATCTTTGCGGCGAAGCGCTTCTTCCTGCCAACTCGCCCGGCGCGCCTGGTGACGGCCGCGCCAGGTTGCCGCGCGCTGCAATCCATCGTTATTGCCTTTGGAGACGCGTTTTTTGACGGCTTCGAGCAAATGCTTGAGCGAGCTTTCGATTTCGCCGGTGAGGATCTGATTGACCTGATAGCCCCAGTAGGGCAGCTCCGAGCGCAGCGGGTTATTTGATAAAACCGCAACTTTAGTTTCTGAGTTGAGCTTCTTCGACGCCGGGTGCCAGGGCGTAATGACACCGAGGAGAAGAATGGCGTCGGCTTCCTGCAAAAACTCTTGCGGCTCGAAGCCCGCATGGAGCGGATGGGTGCGCGGGAAGTTGACGTAACTCGATGCGCGGCTCTCGACCACTCCCGCGCCCAGGAGTTCGGCGAGCTCCACGAGCTTTTCGACGACGCCGGGATCACGCCCGGCTTCTTCGGTGATGATGAGCGGATTTTTTGCGCAGGCAAGGAGCGCAGCCAATTCTTCGACGGCGGCAGGGTCGGCCACGGGGCCGGGAATCGGCACATTTTCCGCCGCGGCATTCTTGGTCATTTTGTCGAACAGATATTCCATCGGCAGCGACACGAAGACTGGACCCTTCGGCGTGCCCATCGCCAATTGGCAGGCGCGCTGGATCGTCGACGGCAAAAGCGATTTTGCATTGACGCCGTAGCTCCACTTGACGCACCGGTCGACCAGTCGCGCCGGCCCGCCGATATCGGCGAGAGCGCCGAGCCATTGGGCGCCGACATCGGGTCCCGGCTCCTCGCCGAATCCCAACGACTCGCCGGTAAACACGACCATGGGAACCTGCTCATGCAGCGCGCCGCGCAGCGCCATGGTGGCGTGGAGCGCGCCGACGGTGGTATGGATCATGACCGCCGGAAGTTTTCCCGTGGATTTGGCGTAGCCGCTCGCCATGCCGACGGCGATTTCCTCGTGACGCGAGCTGATGTAGAGCGGCACCCCTTCGCTTTGCGCTTTGGCTTTGGCGAACGCTTCCCAGACCGGCGACCACTCGGAGCCGGGCGAAGAAAAAATCCGGTCTACACCCATGTGCGAAAGCACGCGCAACAGAGTATCGGCGCCTGTGAGTCCTTCGGTCTCGATCATGTCAAACTCCTCTCGTTCAAGTCGTTCAAAACGTTCCAAAAGTTCAAGCCCCCACCTCTGTCCTCCCCCGCGACTGCGGGGGAGGATGAACGAGGGGATCGTTCAAGGTTCAAAGTTCAACGTGGCGCCTTCGGCGCCGTTCAAATTCCGAGCTTGAGTGGTGGGAACTGTGAATATTTGAACCGTAATTATCATTTCTCGCCCCACAACTTTTTGAGAAAGCCGCTGTCTCTCAGATCATTGGTGAACCGCGGATCGTAGAACTCCTCCGGCTTCGCTGAAGCGGCTTGCGGCACGGTCTTGCCGATGAACCCGAGAATCAGTTCGACTCCCTTCGGGTCCACCTGAAGAGTTTTTTGCATGGCCTTCGCCTCCGAGTCGATCGAATAGGCGACCACCTCCCGGTCGACAACTTTGGTGTATTTGGCGACGACCTGGGCGGTCCCTTCCGGATTGGTCAAGAAATAGTGTATCGCTTCTGCATACGCTCGAGTGAACTTCGCCAGTTCCGCCGGCTTGCGCGCAACGGTTTCGCGGGCGGAAATGAGGACGGTGACCGCAAACGGGATCTTCATGGCTGCAATATCGATAATCTCCCTGAACCCCATCCTCTGGGCGAATAGGTCATGGGGCGCTCCGGCGATAGCGGCGTCAATGGCCCCTGCCTTGAGAGCTGCGATTGCCTTTCCGGTATCGCCCAGCTGAACATATTGCAGATCTTTAAATGTATCGATCTGAAATCGGGAAAGCGCTGCTTGAGCAAACATATCCGGATTCGAACCAATCCGGTCAATGCCCAGCCGCTTCCCTTTGAGCTGTTCGACGCTGGCGATTTCTTTCTTGCCGACGATCTTACTCGTGATGTGATTCTTGCTTTGCCCGATGATGACCAACCCTTTGGCGCCACCCACCATCGCCCGTAATGGCGCGAATCCGCCGATGATTCCGACGTCGGTCTCGCCTCCGAGCACAGAAGCCGTGCCAATCGGACCCGACGCGATAAAAACCAACTTGACGTCAAGCCCGTTCTTCTTAAAAAACCCCGCTTCTTTTGCGATCCACATCGGCGCCATCGAAGCCACCGGCGCGGTGTAAAACGCCGTGAGCGTTGAGGGCTGCGCCCCGCTTTCTGTCAATGCGCCGAAGTTTCCACCGATGAGAATGCCGACGACTGCAGCGAGTCTTCGCAAATGAGTCATGGCCCGCCCTCCTCATTTGTCTACGGACATAGGGATTGCAACCGATCTCCAGTACCGTTTGGTTCTCATCACGGTCTCATCCCAATGCTCCAAGCCAATCTCAGACGCCTTCTGCTGATTAAGAGTTCCAACCGTTCAAACTGTTCAAGCCGTTCAAATCGTTCGTTCGGCAACCGTTGGTTCAAAGTTCAAGGTTCAATGTGCAGAGTCGGATCTTGAACCGCAGTAGCTCAATCCCTAACCTTGAACTTTGAACGTTGAACCTTGAACAAGCGATTTACTACTTCTCGGCCCACAACTTTTTAAGAAAACCGCTGTCTCTCAATTCGCCGGCAAAACGCGGGTCGTAGAAATCTTCGGCCTTGGCCGATGCCGCCTGGGGCACGGACTTGGCGATGAGCGCAAGGATGAGCTCGATGCCTTTGGGATCGACTTGCAGCGTGCGTTCTACCGCTTTGGACTCCGAGTCGATGGCATAGGCGTTTACTTCACGGTCTTCGACCTTGGTGTATTTGGCGACGATTTGATTGGTCCCCTCCGCGTTGGTCAGAAAATAATGCATCGCTTCGGCGTACGCGCGCATGAACTTGGAGAGGTCCGCATGTTTGCGCTCCACCGTGTTGCGTGCTGACAGAAGAACCGTCGAGGCGAAGGGAATCTTCATCGCGGTGATGTCGAGGATTACTTTGAAGCCCAAGCGCTGGGCAAACAGATCGTGCGGCGCGCTGGTGGTGAGCGCATCGATGGTTCCCGCCTTGAGAGCAGGGATTCCATTGCCGATACTTCCGAGCTGAACATATTGTAAATCTTTCAATGGATCGATCTGGAAACGGCTAAGCGCCGCTTGAGTGAACATGTCGGGATTGGAGCCAACACGATCGATGCCCAGTCGCTTGCCTTTGAGATCCTGGACGGCGGCAATTTCTTTTTTTCCGACGATCGCGCCGGTCATGCGGTTTTTGGTCTGTCCGATCATGACTAGATTCTTAGCGCCTCCGGCGATGGCCCGGATCGGGGCAAAACCGCCGATCACACCGACATCGACATCGCCCGACAGGATCGACGTCGTCCCCAGCGGACCCGAGGCGATGAACACCAACTTTACATCCAAACCTTGCTTCTTGAAGAACCCGGCTTCCTTGGCGATCCACATGGGCGCCATGGAGACCACCGGCGCAGTGTAGAACGCCGTGAGTGTAGAGGATTGTGCGGCGCTGTCTTTGACAGGGCCGATGGAACTCGTAAGGAAAATGACGATCAGCGCCGTCCGCATGCAGAACTCAATCATCGTGTGGCTCCTTGTGTCCGAGATTTACTGGCTCGACGCGCCGTGAGCAACCGTTGGCTGGTCCATTCGACGCCTCGCCCCGAATACCTCAACCCGAGGACGATGTCCATATGTAACTCTGCTTGTGCGCAACGAACGTTAGCCGAGGAACTATATTGACAGTGGTGCCGTCGTCCATTACTTTTGGGCCGCAAGCCAGGCCCAGACTTGAACGAGCATTCACGACAGCCTGGCATCCGAAAAGACTAATGAGTCAAACTAGAACCGGCAATTGGCGCATGGACGTGCACCACCACGTGGTGCCGCCGGAGTTTGCCGACGATTCGATGCCGATCAGGCTACCGGACGTGGAAGCTCAGCTCGGCTCGATGGACGACTGGCAGATTCGCGCGGCGATTACCTCGCTCACGCCGCGTGTCCTGTTGAAGAATCTTCATCGACTGCGCCCGGTGGCCCGGGCGTGCAACGAATTTCAAGCGCAGAGGCTGCGCGACAATCCAGCGCGCTTCGGCGCTTTTGCCCTGTTGCCCTTGCCGGATGTCGACGGCGCGCTGGAGGAACTATCCTACGCGCTCGATGTCTTGCGTCTCGACGGCGTCGGGTTGTTTTCGAGCGTCAACGACTGCTACCTCGGCGACCCGCGCTTCGATGCGGTTTTCGATGAGCTCAACCGGCGAAATGCCGCGGTGTTTATCCACCCGACGCACTGCGAGGCGCCCGATCACATGAAATTGCACGCGCCGCCATTCGTCGTCGAATACGTCTTCGACACCACCCGGGCGATCGTCAATCTGATTTATTCCGGCACCCTCAAGCGCTGTCCGAATATGCGACTCATTGTCGCGCACGGTGGCGGTACCGTGCCGTTTCTCGCGCAGAGGATCGCGATGATGGAAGGGCATCGGGGCGCCAAGGGTATCACCGGGGTGATGCCGGCGCTGCGCTCGCTTTACTTTGAGATCGCCAGCAGCACATCGCCATTCGCTCTCCGATCCTTGCAGGAGCTTGCCGATCCGACTCATGTGCTTTGGGGCTCGGATCTGCCGTTCGTTTATGGCGCGAGACTACGCGAAGAAATCGAGCATTGGGAACAATATCCGGGCTTCGACGCGCTGGCGCGAACGGCTATCGAGGAGTCTAATGCCGTCAAGCTGTTTCCGCGCTTTGCGGCCGCCGGCGCCGCAGGCAAATTTTAAACGCAACAACTTCAAATGGAGGTAAAATCATGAATGATCCGCGAAGATTCACGCGCCGTTGGCTCAGATCGATGATTGCGTTGCTGCTCCTTGTGAGTTCGGTGAAATTTTCGTGGTCCGCCGAGGGCGTTCCTTTCCGCGTGAGCTACGGCGGGACGGCGGGTTACCAGCTGCCGCTCTGGGTCAATAAGGAATTGGGCTTCAGCAAAAAATACGGCGTCGATCTGGAGATTATCCTGATCCAGGCAGGCTCGCCGAATATTCAAGCTCTGGTCGGCGGCAGCCTTCAGTTGACTCAAACCGCGGCATCTTCCGCGGTGATCGGCGCTTCAAAGGGCGCGCCGGTGGTGATTGTCGCGACCTTGGAGAACAAGCTGCCGATGCTGCTCGTCTCCCGCCCGGAAATCAAAGAGCCGCAGCAATTGCGCGGCAAGGTCATCGGCATCAACCGGTTCGGCGGCTCCAACGACGCGGCGGTGCTGATGGCGGTGAAAGCCTGGAAGATGCAGCCGAGCGACATCAAGATGCTGCAAACCGGGGGAACCTCGGCGCGCATGGCGGCGCTGATGGCCAAGAAGGTCGATGCGACGGTGCAGTCCTATCCGGAAATCTATCAGGCCCGCAAGCTCGGCATGAATGTCCTGGCGGACATCGGCGACTTCGGCTACTACACGAACACTTCGAACATCGTCACGCGATCGTACCTGCAGCAGAATCGCGCCGCGATCAAAGGTTTCATCAAGGGGCAGATCGAGGGCATGCACTACGTCAAGACCAACAGAGAAGGCAGTTTAAAGGTTTTAAGGAAACATCTTCAGATCACCGACGCCGAAGCCGTCGAGGGAACCTACAAGTTTTTCGCCGACCGGCTGGCGCGGTCGCCGCGAACCGAATTGGAAGGCATCAAGAATATTCTGATCTCCATCGACGCGGGCCAAAAAAATCCCGCGGATTTTATCGATATGAGCCTGCTCGACGAAATCGAAAAAGAAGGCTTTGTGCAGAAGCTGTACGGGAACTGAAGACTGGGTGAATGGAGTAATGGAGCGTTGGAGTGTTGCGTTCCTGACCCATCACTCCACCACTCCACTACTCCATCACTCCAACCCAGAGGAGCTAAGATGGCAGCGAAGATCAGATTATCCGTTGCGGTCGGCGATTATGAAATCATTCGCGCGCTCAAAGAGGGCGCGGTGGAGGCCGACGGCCTTGATCTCGTCGTCTTGACAGGGCACGGCCCGCGCGAGCGGCACTGGCGCATGGCGCGCAATCAGGAATTCGACGTGTGCGAGTTCAACGTCGGCGCCTATCTAATGTCGCGAGATCACGGCGATCCGCTGGCGGCGATTCCGGTGTTTTTGCACCGCCGTTTTCGTCACGGTTTCGCCTTCGTCAACGTCAATTCAGGTATCAAGACGCCGAAAGATCTGATCGGCAGGCGGGTCGGTGGCACCAACTTTCAGCCCGCGGGCAATATCTGGCTGCGCGGTATTTTCGAACAACATTACGGCGTGCCGCACAAGGAGATCACCTGGGTCGTCGACCGCAGCGAAGACGTGCCCTTCGATCCGCCGCCGGGATTGAAAATCGAGATGATTCCCGCGGGCAAGTCGATGGACGCCATGCTCGCCGAAGGCGAGATTCCCGCCATGATCAATCCCTATATCCCCGAGCCTATCGTCACCGGCGACAAGCGGGTCGCGCGTCTGTTTCCCGACTACAAAACAGTCGAGCGCGAGTATTTTACCCAAACCGGGATTTTTCCGATCATGCATGTGACCGTGATGAAACAGGAGATCGTCGACAAATATCCCTGGGCCGCGGTCAGTCTGGTCAAAGCTTTCGAGAAGGCCAAGAACATCGCGTACAAACGCCTGGCCAATCCACGCATTACTCCGCTCGCCTGGGTCAGAACCGAATATGAGGAAGAACGCAAAATTCTCGGGCCTGATCCGTGGGTCTACGGCCTGGGTGAAGCCAATCGGAACAATCTTCAAACGATCATCGGTTACTGCCATCAACAGGGATTGACCAGGAGAGCCATGTCCATCGAGGAATTATTCATCGACACCGACCCTGAGGACGGCGGCGATGTCGATCATGTCTGATTTCGGCGGACGGATGCGGTTCGTTAAGGCGTCTGTGCGACCGTACCCATGAACCTGAGGGAGGAACTCAAGATGATTTCCCTTTTCATGCGATTAAGAGAGAGTTTATTGCCAGCGCTTATTGTTTCTCTTTGTTTTACGAGCGCACCCAAAGCCGCCGAAGCGCCGCAAAAATTGCGTGTCGCCTATGCGGCGGTCACCGCGGCCTTTTCGATCCCCTGGATCGCCAAAGAGGCCGGAATATACCAGCGCCACGGTTTGGATGTCGAACTTGTTTACATCGCCGCGGGGTCGCGAGCCGTGCAAACTCTGGTCGGCGGCAGTATCGATGTTGCCGCGATCGGTGGTCCGGCCGGCGTCGACGCCAAGCTCGCTGGGGCGGATACGGTTTATGTCGCCATTCCGGTCAATCGGGTGATCGTCTTCACGGTGGTTCAACCGCAAATCCAGCGGGTTGAGGAGATGCGCGGCAAGAGCATCGGAGTTACCCGCGTCGGCACGGTTACGGATTTTTTCACGCGGATATTCTTGCGCCAAAACGGCCTCGTGCCCGATCGCGATGTGATGATCCGGCAGATGGGCGGCCTGCCGGAAACGGTAGCCGGGCTCAAAGCCGGGCTAATCGAAGGCGGCACGTTCGGTTTTCCCGCCGTGCTTCACGCGCGAGCCGCGGGATTTCGCGTTCTGGTCGATTACAACACGGCCGGCTACCGGTATCCGCTCTCCTCCGTCATCGTGACACAAAAATTATTGCGCACGCGGGAGTCCGCCATCCGCAAATTCCTCGAGGCCCACATCGAGGCGGTTCATCGCTTCAAAACCGACCCCAATTTCACGATGAACGTGATCGGAAAATACACTCAGACCACGGACCGCGCGATGCTCGAGGAAACACAGAGAGTCTATGCCGACGCGTTCGAGAAAATTCCCTATCCCAATGTCGAAGACATGAAACTTGGCATCACGCAGGTGAGCGAGACCAACCCGCGCGCCAAAGGCGCCGATCCGAAAGACTTCGTCGATCCGCGCCTGCTGCGCGAAATCGAAGCGAGCGGGTTTGTGAAAAAGCTCTATGGTGAACAGGGGAAGTAAAGGAATTGGAGCGATGGAGTACTGGAATGATGGAGTATTGGGTTTAGGCCCATTACTCCATAACTCCAACACTCCAGTACTCCAATTGCGCCGTGCTTATTAACATCGTCGGAGCGGGGCCCGCCGGTTTGCTGTTTGCGCTGCTGATCAAGCGGCGATTTCCGGAATGGCGTGTTTGCGTCTTTGAACAAAATCCGCCGGACGCCACTTTCGGATTCGGGGTCGTTTTCTCGTTGAATGCACTCGCATTTCTCGAACGCGATGTGCCGGATTTTTACCAGCAATTGATTTCCCGCCTGGATTCGTGGCCGATGCAGCGCATCGTGCATCGCGACGAGCGCGTCGATATCGACGGCAACGGATTCTCCGCTATCGGACGCCTCGAACTCAATCAATTTCTTCAGGAACTGTGTGCTCAGGCCGGAGTGGAAATCGAATATCGCCGTGGGATCGCCGATATCGATGAAGTCAAGGCGTGCGACCTACTGGTCGGCGCGGACGGCGCCAATTCGTTCGTGCGCCGGGTGTTCGAGCGAGAATTTGAGCCGCGACTCGAGTGGCTGACCAATCGCTTTGCGTGGTACGGCACGGAGAAGGTGTTCGAGTGTCTGAGTTTGACCTTTCGCGCCAATGCCGACGGATCCTTTGTCGCGCACCACTACCGTCATAGCCCGCAGATGAGCACGTTCGTCGTCGAATGCGACGCCGCCACGTGGCAACGCGCCGGTCTCGATCGCATGTCCGACGAGGAAAGCCGCTTCTATTGCGGGCGCGTATTCGCGGCTGATTTAAACGGTCACGCTTTGATATCCAACAAATCTATTTGGCGCCAGTTTCCGCTCCTCACAACCCGCCGATGGCATAGCGGCAACGTGATTCTGATCGGCGACGCCCTGCGCACGGTGCATTTTTCCATCGGCTCGGGCACGCGCCTCGCGCTTGAAGACGCCATCGCGCTCGATCGCGCGTTCGGCGAGGCGGGCGCGGACCTGCCGCGCGCGCTTGACGTCTTCGAACGCGAGCGCCGCCCCATCGTGGAAAAAATCGTCGCTGCCGCCAATGCCAGCTCTTTTTGGTATGAACGGCTGCCGGAGAAATTGCAGTTGGAGCCGTGGGCGCTCGCCTATGATTACATGATGCGCAGCGGGCGCATGACGGATGAGCGTCTCGGCGAGCTTTCGCCGAAATTCATGGGGCGCGTGAAGAAAAAGCGAGGACGCATTCATTAGCGGCACAGTGGGGAGCGACTTCGAAGCGGGGGGAAACATGAGATCAAATAGTGCGGGCTCATTGATGAGCCGCGATTGGGAAGAGGCCATCGGGGCGAGGGTGCGCGATACCATGGCGTCGAAGGAAATGGAACGTTACTTCGGTGTCAAGATGACGCCGGCTCGAGCCCGCGTCGCGCTTTTGCAGCTTAGTCTTTTCGTGCAATGCCGCCGCGACTGCTGGGCCAATTTGATCGCCAATTGCGATGCGCTGCCGATCCGCCAGCGGCTGATGGAACATGAGTATGACGAGTTGGTCGAAGATGAATTTAGCGCCAGGGGGCACTATGATCTGCTGATCCGTCAAGGAGCGTTGATCAATTTGAGCGCTGATGATTTCGCCACGGTGCGGCCGCTGGCGACCAGCATGGCGACCTTTTACGGTTGGAAGTGGATCGCGAGAGAAGGAGCCTGGCAAGACGGGCTCATCGCCATGATGGCGACCGAATGGGTCAACGACGACCGCAGGTTAATGGACCAAGGCGGCGGGCTCTCCCGGCGCGACGGTTTGAGATGGATCAAAGATTTCGGTTACAAGTGGGAGGAGATGCCCAATTTCGCCGCCCACGCGGTTGCCGA
Organism: uncultured Pseudomonadota bacterium; assembly: GCA_946478635.1. The sequence continues at coordinate 2,454 of CAMLCX010000040.1, read as the reverse complement.
CGAGAAGCACGGCGATCTTTTTGTGCCCTTGCTGCCCCAATACATAACGAATATGCCAAGCGCATTGAGCGCCGCAGAGGATGCGCTCGAGCTATTCAAGCTCTATCATTCGGGCGTCGCGGACGCGATGGAGAAGTTGGGGTGATGCCGCGAGCAGCGCTCAACTCGACCACGATGAGGAGTGATTCAAGAAACATCTCCAGCGTTAGCCGCTAGCCCGAATATTCATGGCCAGGAATTATCGCTACATTTCCGCCGACGGTCATTTCGAATCGCCACCCGAGCAGTGGACCCATCGAGTGCCGGCTAAGTATCGCGATCGCGCGCCGCGGCGCATCAGGCTCGCCAATGGACACGATGCCTTGCTGATCGAAGGCCGGCCGTTGATCTACGGCGGCACGAGCCTTTACGGCGGCAGAGCGCCGGAAGACTTCGATCCGACAATATTCGACTTCGACACTCCGGGGTGCGGTTCCGCCGAGCAGAGATTGCGCGAACAGGATCAGGACGGTATCGACGCCGAGGTTTTATTCGCGCTCGACGTGCGCAATCCGGCGATTCGCGATAGGGCCGCGTTCAGCGCTGTCATTCACGGCTTCAACGATTATTTCGCCGAAGAGTATTGCGCGGTGGATCGAGACCGTCTGATCGGTGTCGCCGTGCTGCCCAACATGGGGGCCGAGGATGACGTTGTTGAAATGGAGCGCTGTAAACGCTTGGGTTTGAAAGCCGTGTGGCTCAGCACTTTTCCGAGCGGCGAAAGTTACCCATCCGGTGAAGACGATCGTTTCTGGGCCGCCGCGCTCGACCTGGAGATGCCGGTAATCGTACACACGTCATTTCCGACGAAGGTGGGCTCGCGCGAAACGCGGCTTTTCAAATATCCAAAGGAGCCGCCGGGCGAATCGCGCCCGCCGACGGATTTTGTGCAGCGCTTTGCGCGCCAGGGGCCGCACCACTCGGGTTCGGTTGAAGCGAGTCAATTGGTGGTTTCCGGCGTGTTTGATCGCTTCCCAAAGCTGCAAATCTATTGGGCCGAGAACAACGTTGGCTGGCTGCCCTATTTTTACGAGCAGGTTGATCACGAATATTTGGTCAATCGATTCTGGGCCGAGCGCCAGCTCGGTTTGCCAAGATTGAAGCGCTTGCCCAGCGAATACCTGAAGGAGCATGCGCACTGGGGTTTCTTCGAAGATCACGTCGGCGTGAAGCTGCGCCACGAAGTGGGCGTCGACCGCATGATGTGGTCGACGGATTTTCCGCACGTGGTGACGCGCTGGCCGAAGTCTCTACAAACATTGGAAACGCAAATGGCCGGCGTTCCTGAAGGTGAGCGCCGGCAAATGGTGGCCGGCAATGCGATCAAATTTTTCCGGCTCGATCACAGGGCCGACTGAGTAATGAAAATCAGGTGACTAGAGTTACAGTCGGATCCTCACAACGAGAAAGGCACGGTTACAAATGGTTTTAAAAAAATGGCTCGTAATGTTTTCAATCGGCTGTGCATGGCTGCTGGTTAGCTCTTACAGCTTTGCTGCCGCGCCCCTGGAGCAGGTCACGGTCGGCTATTCCTCGTTCTCCGGCGCGTATGTGCCGATCTGGATCGCCGTCGAAGAACAATTGGGGAGGAAGCACGGTCTCGATCTGAAAGCGATTTATGCCGGCAGGATCCGCCCGCAACAGCTGCTCGCGAGCGGTGAGGTGCCGTTTGTGGTCGCCACGGGCACCGGGGCGCTGACCTCGCATATTCTTGGTGTTAAAGACCAAGTGATTCTTTTGACTTTTATCAATAGGGTCAATTCCGCGATTTACTCGCGAAGTGAAATCAAGACCGCGGAGGATCTGCGCGGCAAGACCATTGCAACCGGCCGACCCGGAGCTTTTGGCGATACGATGGTTCGGTATGTCCTGCGGGTAAAATTAGGTCTCGTGCCGGATCGCGATGTAAAGCTGCTGCCCATGGGAGAAGCTCAATTGGCGTTTCCAGCGTTGGAGCGCGGCGTCGTGCAGGCGGCTTCGCTGACTCTGCCGTTCACTTCGATGGCGAAAAAACTGGGTTACCGGGAGCTGGTCGACTACGACAAAGCGGGGGTCATCTATCCTTACAACACCGTCACGGCTCTGCGTCAAACATCCGTTAAAAATCCCGACCTAACGGAAAGGCTCTTGAAGACCATGATCGAGGGAACGCATCTTTTTAAGACCGACAAAGTGAAAAGCCTGGCGGTCATGAAAAAATACATGAGAGGAACCAGCGACGACATCTTGGAGGAAACGTATCAATACACCCGAGCCAACGTCGAAGAGGTGCCCACTCCATCGTTGGAAGTGATCAAGGCGGCTCTCGAGATTCTGTCCTATCAATATCCGCAAGCGAAGGACGCGGATCCGAACCTGATCATCGACACTTCGATCATGAAGCGCATCGAACAGAGCGGCTTTATCAAGGCGCTT
>CAMLCX010000039.1 GCA_946478635.1 uncultured Pseudomonadota bacterium | reverse complement strand
ATGGTGAGCCGCGAGGTGCTGCGAACGAAGTTTCGCAAGATGGCCCGCGCGGTATTAACCGAAGAGCGCATCGAAAAATTGATCGAAGCGGTGGACCGCTTGGAAACCTTCGACGACGCTTCCAAGCTCATTCCCCTGCTCGTTAAGTGACGAGACAAAGTGCCGTTCATGGTGTCCATCGACTTCGCTCTGGACAAGCCGCGTCACCACGAACGGCCTCGTGCCTTGACGGTTTAAAGAATTTACGGACACGGACAAGTCCGACGATATCGATCAACTGTATCGTTGCTTCCGCGCCCCTGCATCAAGTTTCATGGTACGACACCGAATTTTCCTGGGATTTCAGTCGGCTATGAGATATCTTGGTGCATACTATGTAAGGCCGCCAAGGAGGGCAAATCGGTGCCGCAAATAACTAATTTCCACCCGCGATTCTTTGTTTCGATGTTTGTTGGTCTTAGTCTGCTTTTCAGTCTCGCATTTACCACGCTTGCACAAGCCGAGGATTCGGACAGGAAAATGATCGCTCCGCGGGGCTTGCATCCAAGATTGCAGCGCGAGGGAAAACTTTCCCGCGAGCGCGACAGCGGCGTGGCGCGCGCGCAGCCGGCACCATCCGGCATTCAATCTGCGAAATCGCCGGCGACCGATACTCTGCGTATCGTCAAAGGCTTTGATGGAATCGGCTTTCCGAACAGCTTCGGCTCGGTGCCACCCGACACTCAAGTCGCGACGGGTCCCACGCATATCGTGGAAGTCACCAACACCACCATCGCGTATTACAGCCGGGTTACCGGCAAACGAGTTTTCCTTCAAGACCTCTACCTGTTCTTTGCGCCCACGGGTCCCGTGAGTTTCGGCTTCGACCCGGTGATCACCTATGACGATATCGCGGAAAGGTTCGTCGTCACGATGGTTGATGACAACGATGTTGCTAAAACGGGTTTTCTGCTCTATGCGGTTTCCAATACTTCTAATCCTCTCGACGGTTTCAGCGAAATGCACCGCATCGATATAACCGACAATGGCGCGGTGTTGGATGAAACCGTGCTGCCCGATTTTCCGAAACTTGGATGGAACGCTGATATTCACGTCATCACTGTCAACATGTTCGGCGCCGACAGCCAGGAGTTCGATCATGTGAAAGTCATCATCATCGACAAAAGCACCGCGCTGGATGGAAATAGTTCGACCTTGTCGACTTCGCAGGTCGAGCGCGACCCTGTCGATTTCACACTGACGCCCGCATTTATGCATGAAGCGAGTAGCGGTGACCCCATGTGGTTTGTCGTGGAATCGGGCGACGCACTTGGCTCGGACATCCGCATCGTCAAGATGACCGACGTCTTGGATTCGCCGGGCTTCTCGGAAACCGATGTGACCGTCGACGCTTACGAGTTTCCGCCCAATGCCGAGCAACCGGGAAGCGGCGCGTTCGGGCGAATCGACACCAACGACTCAAGCATTATCAGCGTGGTCTGGCGCGACGGCCGTTTGCTCGCGACTCACAACATCGGGCTTGCGGCGACGACGCAGTCTCATGTCCGCTGGTATGAATTCCGCACCTCCGGCGGCTCGCCCACTTTGACCCAGCAGGGAACGCTCAATCCCGGCGTCGGGATTCACACCTATTATCCGTCCATCGAAATCGCGCCCAACGGCGATGTCGGGATGACTTTCATGCAGTCTTCGAGCGCGCAGTTCATGTCGATGTACGTGACCGGGCAAAATTCGGCAGACGCGCCGGGACAAATGCGCACGCCGCTTCTTGCCAGAGGGGGTCAACGAACCTATAAGGCTTTCGACTGTGCCATCGGCTCGGTTTTTGTCGATGATTGCCGAGCCGGCGATTACAGCGGCATTTCAATAGATCCGAATTTCTCCAACATGTTCTGCGCGGCCAATGAGTACGCTACTTCCAAAAAGTCCGACAACTGGGGGACCTGGATCGCCTGTTTTGCGATCGGTGTTCATGATCTCGCGATCACCAACCTTGTCGCTCCGGGGACGGTCAAAGGCACGGGCGCGGTGACCGCGGCAGTCACGGTAACCATTCAAAGCCGCAGTGATCACAGCGAGACCATCACGCAGGCGAACCTGGGAAACGGCGTGAGCACCGGACTGGTTCGATTGACCGTGACCACGACGGACAACGACTCGGAGCAGTGCCAGGCGCCGGTTGTCGCCCTCGACGCCGGAAGAAACGCAGGTTTGTTCGGCAGCGGCGGCAGCAAAATTATCGCGCCCAAGAAGACCCTGAACGTCGCCTATCTGGTGACATTGCAGTGCGCCGGAGCGCTTGCGGCTAACGCGAACGACTCCACGCGCGGCGATTACAGTTTCTCGGCGGCGGTGCATCGCGAGGTTTTGGACGGGTCGGCGGACATTCACGATGAAGACGATGTCTGTCCCCGGCAGGCACTCGAAGGCGGGGTCGACTCGTTGCCGCCCTCGAAGGGGATCAAGGACAAAGGTTGTGGCGGGAAAAATCCCGACGGTTCTCTGGGCGCTGCGGTCGTCACTGATGTGACGCTTTAATTTATTCCTGGTCGAATCAAATCCCAATCGAGCTTTGCTGCGGTTGCAGTGGAGGGATGACGACTACCATCGCGATCTACAACGAGACCAATCCTCCGAAACCCGCCAGTGTGCCAGAAAAGTATATCGATCAAAGTTTCTTGTCGGAGGCGCTGAAAGGATTGCCGTCGCGTTGACCCTTTTACATCGCCGTGCGGCGAGGCTGATACCATGAAGGATCTCAAACAGTTCAATGCGGAACTTAAGCAGAAAAACCTGGCGGGCTACTGGGAAACGGCGGAGGGTGAATCGTACCGCGAGCCGGCCGCCACCTACGAACCGTGCTTGTGGAAACGGCAGGATATCAATGACGCAATCATCCAGGCGGGCGAGGTCATCGGTCTGGAAATGGTGTCGAGGAGAGTGATCCGGCTATGCAGTCCCGGCAAGGGAACCACCGCCCCTTCCTTTCAATTCAACCTGCAAATGCTTCAGCCCGGAGAGCATGCGCTGGCGCACCGTCACACCCAAGCGGGCGTCCGCTTCGTGATTAAAGGAAGAGGGGCTCGGTGCGTCGTGGAAGGCGAGTCGTTCGCCATGGAGGAGGGCGACTTTCTCACCAATCCGCACTGGACCTGGCATGAGCATGTGAATCATTCCAATGAACCCGTGCTGTGGATCGATGCGTTGGATTCTCCCTTGATGCGATTTCTTGAAGTCGGTTTTCATGAGCCCCATGAAACGGGTAAGCAGGTCATTTCCAAACCCGAAGGCACGACCCGCGCCGAGCTGAGGTCCATCCGTCCCACCCGGGTGCAATCGCACTCCATCCATCCTCCCGGCTATCGTTACGCCTGGCTGGAAACAGAAAAGGCGTTAAAAACTTTGGGTGAAAAACCAGGTGATCCTTTCGACGCGATTTTCCTCGAGTACGTCAATCCGCTCACCGGCGGGCCCACGCTCCCGACCTTGTCCTGCGCCATCCAAATGCTCCGGCCCGGTGAAAAGACGCGCTCGCATCGTCACACCAGCTCCACCGTATATTATGTGTTTCGCGGCGCAGGCGTGACGGTGATCGACGATGTGCGTTACGAGTGGCAGGCGGGCGATACCTTGTCGGTGCCACTTTGGCGGTTTCATTATCACGAGGACCGCTTTGCCGAGCCGGCGATTTTGTTCGTCCTGAGCAACAAGCCCGCGCTTGACGCCCTTGGCTATTATCGGGAAGAGGGAATAAAAGAATAGTGTCGGTTCAGCTCGGACAAAGGAGAATCGATTGAGATGAAAGCGGAAAAAAACAATATAATCGGCGAGGTCATGGGCGATATTATCGAGCCGGGCATAAAGCGATTGTTGGAAACGCCTTATTTCACTGAGCTTCGTTCCGGCAAACTGTCGCGGCGACGGATTCAAGCCTGGGCCCTGGAGCATTATCTGTACAACATCTCCATCGCCAAGGGACAGGTGATCTGCATGTTCAAGTACGCCCACGATCCCGAGCTCTATGGCGCCTTCGCCGGCAAGTTCGCGGAGGAGCAACAACATCCCAGTCTGGTCAAACGCTTTGGCTTCGCCATGGGGCTCAAAGAGGAAGATTTTACGACCGCGCGTCCGACCTTCGAGAACCTCATGCATATGAGCGTGGTGTTGCGCAACCGCTACCTTGGATCGCCCATCGAAACCCGAGTGTCGGGATTTACCAACGAGACGATTCTCACTCGCTATTCCGACGAATTCGACACGCATCTTCGCAAGCACTATGGTCTCAATGACCAAGGCTGTCAGTTTTTTATGATGCACAAAATTGCCGACGAAGAGCATACCCGGGACGCGGCGGACTATATCATGAGGCACTGTGCTCTCGGCGAAGAGCAGATCGTTCGCGATGTCGCCGATTGGATCGTGCGGCTCAATATCATGAAGTTCGAGGGGATGTACAAAGCCTATGTCTAGAATTCCCAGCCATGGGAGTTCAAGAATGACAGCGTGGAGGCCGCGAGCAGCAATGTTGCAATCCGGTAGATGCTTTTGCCTACTATTACTGACGCTTTTATTGCCCGCCGATCTTTACAGCGCCGAACGGCTTCGGATCGCCGTGTCGAACTATAATCTTTCGAGCCTCTCGATGGGCGTCGCTCACTCGAGAGGTTTCTTTAAAGAGGAGGGCTTCGACTCGGAAGTGATCCGCATGAATCCGAACGTCGCGACCACGGCGGCGGTCACGGGGGATGTGGACTTTTCGGCGCTCATCGGCTCTTTGATCGGCGCGGCGATCAAAGGTGCGCCGTTGAAGCTGGTCGCGTGCTCGCAGGATCGAACGCCGATCGTGTTTGTCGCCAAGCCCGGTATCAAATCCATCAAGGAATTGCGCGGGAAAACCATCGGCATCCCATCCTTTGGGTCAACACCGGACGTGGTGGGCAGGATGGTGCTCAAACACTTCGGTGTGGATCCGGAAAAGGAGATCAAAGCGATCGGCCTGCCCACCGATGCTTCCCGGCTGGCGGCGCTCAAGGAAGGAATTGTCGATGCGATCATCGTCGCACCGCCGACCGATTATGAGGGGAAAAAGCTGGGCTTCCATGTCCTGGCGCGAGCCGGCGATATTTTTACCTTCCCTTACAATGGACTAGGAACCAACACGAGAAAAATCAAAGAGCGGCCCGATCAGGTCAAACGCGCGATTCGCGCGCTGATCAAGGCAAACAACTACATTCGCAAGAATCGCGATGGAACGATCCGCGTATTGATCGACTGGACGAAGACGAAGCCCGAGCTGGCGGCGGCCTCCTATGATTCGTCATGGGAGTTCTTCAGCCACGACGCGAACATCCCGGAAGACGGGCTGCGCGTCGTGATCGACGGCTTTCGCAATTCCTTGGGCATCACGCGCGCCATTCCGAGCAGCGAGATCGTCGACGATAGTTTTCTGCGCGAGGCGCAAAGAGAGCTGGGCGTGACGAAGTAGACGACGATTGGTTCAACCGGCTTTTCAGGAGTCCGAACTTATGTCTGCGAACACGGAAGCGAAGGAACGTTTACAGCACGCCCCGCGCATCGACATGCGACCGAAGGTAACCGGCGGCGCGAAATACATCGAAGATCTGCCCGAGCCCGCCGGTATGCTCTTTGGCGCGGTGCTGACTAGCCCTTATTCCCACGCAAGAATTATTTCCATCGACTCCAGCGAAGCGGAACGATTCCCCGGCGTTGTCGGCGTTTTGCACCGAGATCATCTGGGGGACTTTCACCCCTTGCGGCCGCTGCCGCGAAACGAGCATTTCAAGCTGACCGAAGATCAGCCTTTCATCGCCATCGACAAAGTCCGGTTCAACGGCGAAGTCGTCGCCATTGTCGCCGCGGAAAGTTTGCGCGCGGCCCAGCAAGCGGTCGATCTCATCAATGTCAGCTATGAGCCGCTGCCGCACGTTTACGACGGCCGCGAGGCGCTCGGTCCGGGCGCGCCGCTGCTGCATGAGAAGAAAGGCAGCAACCTTCTTCTCGAAGACAAGCTCGAGTGGGGCGATATGGAGCGCGGATTTAAAGAGGCGGAGCGCGTCTTCGAAGAGACCTACACTTCGCCGGCGATGTTTCATCATCCCATGGAAAACGTCGGCGGCTGCATCGCTCAATTCGCCGACGACAAAATCGACTTGTTAGTGCCGACCAACGCGCCCTATCGCGATGGCAATGAAATCGCCCATTTCTTCAAACTTGCTCCGGAGAACGTGCGCCTGCGGGTGCCCTACATCGGCGGCGGCTTCGGCTCGAAGAATATCATCAACGCGCACCTGGCTGCTTTGTACCTATCGCAAAAAATCGGCGGGCGGCCGATCAAGCTGGTTCCTTCCGCGCAGGAAAGCTTTCTGCAAAATTCCCGTCACGCGATGCTCTTCGAGGCGAAGATCGGCGTGAAGCTCGATGGGACGATCACGGCCCTGCACGTCGAGTTGGTCGTGAACACCGGAGCCTATACCACCGGCGCGGCGACGGCGACCCATAACGCGGTCATTTCAGGATGGGGTTGCTACCGAATTCCGAACTTGAGGGTGTATGGACGGTGCGCCTATACCAACAAAGTTCCGGCGGGACACACGCGCGCCACGGGAAAGGTGCAGACCACCTGGGCGGTGGAATGCATGATGGACAGCGTGGCGCGTCAACTCGGCGTCGACCCCGTGGCATTTCGGCGGAAAAACGTTTTGGTCCGAGGGGAATTCGTTACCAAGGGCACGCCGCACATGGACACCGATTTTTTGGAGCTGATCGATAGGGTGACGTCGGCGACCGCAAGCTCCGGCGACGCTGCCAACGGAGAAAATCCGCAGTCAACTCGATCCGGACGCAGGCGCGGCAAAGGGATGGCTTTATCGCTGCGGCACGGATCCTTCGGCGGCGGGCAAACGGACGCCATGGCGGTCGTGGATGCGAGCGGCACGATCACCATGCGCCATAACGCGCCCGACCTGGGACAAGGCATCTTCAATCTCATCAGCGTCATTACGGCGCGGTCTCTGGATATTCCGCAGGAACAGGTGTCCGTCGCCATGCCGGACACCTCTTTGCGGCTCGCGTTCATGGGAGTGAACTCGCAGCGCACCACGATTCAACTGGGAACGGCGGTCTACAACGCCTGTGAAAACTTGAAACAGGAAATGATCCGGACGGCGGCGCAGCTGAAGGGCGGGAGTGCCGAGGAGTGGACCGTGGTGCAAGGGCATGTTTGCCGCGCCGAGCGCAGTTTTTCGTTCGGTGAAATTGTCCGTCTGCTTGGACCGGACGCGACGATCAAAAGCATGGGCGCCTATCGTGCGCCGCCGGTGCAGGTCGATTCCTCTTCGTTTGCCGGTATGGATCATTGGGCGCCCAGCGCAGCCATCGCCGAAGTGGAAGTGGACCCGGACACGGGGGAGTTTGAAGTGCTTCAATACGCGGTAGCCGTCGACGCCGGTGAGATGCTTCATTATAAATCGGCGATTGCCCAGCTCCTCGGCGGCGCCGTAATGGGGTTCGGCCATGCCCTGTTCGAGGAGGTGGTGTACTCCGACGGCCAGATTTTGAATGGTGATCCTTTTCAATACCGCCTGCCGGTTTCCAAGGACCTGCCGAGTTCGATGCAGACGTCAGTCATGGAGGGCGGCGACGGTCCCGGCCCCTTCGGCTCCAAAGGAATGTCGCAAACGACCATCGTTACGGTCGCGCCGGCGATCGGTAACGCCATCTACGACGCTGTCGGAGCGCGGGTTCGATCTCTACCGATTTCTCCGGAAAAGATCCTCGCCGCCCTCGGCAAACTTACATGATGCACGGGAATTCGAACGAATCATGCTTCCGCCATTTAAAATATTGAACACGAACTCGGTGAGCGATGCCGTCCGTGAGTTGGTGCGTCTCGGCGATCAGGCGAAGGTTTATGGCGGCGGCACCGAGTTGTTGATCTTGCTGCGACATAATTTGCTCCGAACGGATTATCTACTGAACATCAAACCCATCGTCGAATTGGGTGAGATTCGCGGCAATGACAAATCCGTGCGCATCGGCGCTTCGGTGACGCATCGGCGCCTGGAAGCGGATGCGACCATTCGCGCAAAGCTGCCGATGCTCGCCGGCGCCGAATCGCAAGTTGCCAATATTCGCGTCCGCGGTCAGGGCACGATCGGCGGCAATCTATGCTTCAACGACCCGCACTCGGATCCCGCCACCGCGCTGTTGATCTACGACGCAAGCGTGACCGTCCAGGGGCCGGCTGGAGCGAGACAGATGCCGCTGCACCAATTCCTGCGCGGCATGTATGCGACCGCGCTGGAGGCCGACGAGATGCTCGTGTCCATCGACGTACCATGTTTACCAGCTGAGTTCGGCAGTTCCTACATGCGCATTCACCGGCTGCAGCGGCCGACACTGACTGTCGCCGCCGCGGCGTCGCGCCGCAACGGCGCCATCGAAGACGTTCGCCTGGCTGTGGGATGCGTCGGTCCCACCGCGCTCAGACTGACCGAGCTCGAAGCGCAGATCCGGGGCGGCGATCCGAACGATAGCGACAGAATAATTCGAGAAGCGAAAACTTACCTGAAGAAAACTCTTCAACCGATAGACGATCTCTTGGGTTCGGCGGAATATAAGATCTATATCGCCGGTGTCTTATTGGAGCGCGCGCTGGCTCAAGCGCTCCGGAGCGTCGATAAAAAACAGGATGGCAAGAATGGCTGAACAAACCGATGACATGCAGATGCTGGCGGTGCGCATCGACGTCAATGGCGGGACGTGGCAGGGCGAAATCCCGGCGCAGGAAACGCTTTTGGAATTTATCCGCGAGCGGCTGGGTCTCACAGGAACGAAGCGCTCCTGCGAATCCCAGGTTTGCGGCGCGTGCACGGTATTGGTCGATGCGCAACCGATCAGCTCGTGCAACTATCTGGCCTGCGAAGCGAATGGAAAAGCGGTGCTGACCATCGAGGGCCTGTCCAGGAACGATGTCCTCGACCCCTTGCAGGAAGCGTTTATGCGCAACATCGGCGCCCAATGCGGTTTTTGCACGCCGGGTCAGATCATGTCCGCGAAAGGCTTGCTGTTGGCCAACCCGTCGCCGACAAGAGAGCAAATCACCGAATGGCTTTCGGGCAATATCTGCCGCTGCGGCGCCTATCCGGCCATCGTCGCGTCGGTGCAAGAGGCGGCTGCCGGTCTGCCTGATCGAAACGCGCGCTGATTGATGACATTGAAGGCGCGCGCGTGGCTCCCGTATTTCTAAGAATCCCAAATGCTATTGATCGATAACGATACCGCCGGTCAAGTGCTCAATATGGCGGATTGCATCAGCGCGCTCGAGGACGCCTACAAAGAGGAAGCCGCGGGCAGCGCAGCTAATCGGACCAAGTCCCAGATGCATGTTCATACTAATGACCCTGATAAGTGGTACAGGTTCAGTTCGGCGGAAGGCGGGCTCGCTCATGCGGGCGTGGTGGCGATTCGCATCAAATCGGATGTGCTGTGCTGGCCGACGCTCTATGGCAAGGTGCGAAGCTACAACTATTGCATGGAGCCGGAGCGCTTCTGCGGATTGATTTTGCTCTTTCGCGCCGAGAACGGCGAGCCGCTGGCGATCTTGAATGACGGAGTTATCCAACACCTCCGGGTTGGCGCCACCGCGGCCATTGCCGCGAAACGCATGGCTCGCGAAGATACCTCCGTGCTCGGTATCCTTGGCTCAGGAGGAATGGCCGAGTCGCACCTGCGCGCTTATGCGGAGATCCGGCCGCTGCGCCTTGTCAAAATTTACAGTCCGAATCGCGAACATCGGGAAGAGTTGGCAAAGAGAATGAGCCGGGAGTTTTCTTTTGAAATCCTAGCGGTGGAGCGACCGGAGATCGCCGTCGAAAAATCCGACATCGTCGCCAGTTGCACCGACACCGGCGAAGCTGTCCTTTTCGGTAAGTGGCTCGATCAAGGCATGCATGTGACGACCGTCAACCATCGCGAAGCCGACAAGGAAGTATACCGGCGTCTGGATCGATACGTCAGTTACCAGAGCGGGCATGCGATCAATCTGTTTACGACCTCGGAAGAGCATCGCCCGCGAACCCTGGGCGGCGCCGGCCCGGATCACGATCGGTTGGTAACTTCGTCCGCGAATACCCAGCGGGTTCGTTTCGCCGATTTGCTCCTGGGCAAGGCGCCGGGACGCGAGTCGCCGGCGGAAATCAATTTGTTCAAGAGCGAGGGCACCGGTGTGCAGTTCGCCGCCCTGGGCCGCCTGGCGTATCTGCGTTGCCAAGAGAAAAAGCTTGGTCAAGAACTGCCGCTGGAATGGTTCATTCAAAAAATTAGAAATTAAATGACGCAAAATGTATTCGCGGGGTGACTGAATGAAATTGAGTTCGACAAATAGACCGACGGTGTTGCTCGCTCGGCTCGCTGTCGTTTTGCTCGCGCTTGCGTCGGCCGCGACTGCCGCGGGAGCACAAGAGAAGAAAACCGTGCGCGTCGTGTTCGTGAGCCATACCTGGACGAGTTCCCTGCCGTTTCGCATTGCGATGGCGAGGGGATATTTCAAGAGCCAAGGACTTAGCGTGGAGCCTATCTTTATCCGCGGCGGGCCGACGGCGATAGCAGCCGTTATATCGGGCGACGTCGATTTTGCCAGCATCGGCGGCGCGCAGTCGATTATTCGCAGTCGCGCCCGAGGCGTGGACATCTCGATCATCGGGTCGATCTCCAATCGGGTGAGTTACGTCATTCTCGGCAACAAGAGCACCAAAACCATCGAGGATCTAAAGGGGAAGATTATCGGTGTTACCGGAGCCGGCGCATTCTCCGACTTTGCGACCCGCGTGTTCTTAAAAAATCGCAACATCGATCCAGATCGCGATGTCGTCCTGCGGGCGATCGGACCGACGCCGGTGCGCCTCGCGGCACTCGAGAACGGTTTGATCGCGGCAGCGCCGTTTTCGCCGGAGGAGGCGGTGTTGTTGCTGAGCAAAGGCTATCCGTTGATTGTCAATTTGAGCGATAGCCTGACGATTCCCCAAGCCGTTATCGCTACCCGCGGCGAGATTCTGGAGAAATATCCCGAGACGACCAAGAGATTTCTCAAGGCCCATATCCTGGGCATGCAGCTCGCGCGCAACAATAAAAGCGAAGCGATCCGGGCGGGCTTCGAGGCGGGACTGAAGGGCGATGCCGACACGGTCAGCAAAGCCTACGATCTCTATTCGCGCGGCTTCACCACGGATTTGTCCGTCGCGGTGGACGGCATCAAAGTCATGCTCGATGAAGACGTGCGCGCGGGCCTGGTCGATCGAAATCTGACCGTGGACAAAGTGATCGACGAAAGAATCTTGAAAGCGGCGCAGCAGGAACTGAGAAAAGAAGGGAAACTGGGTTCCTGACGTGAAATCATTCGGTTTTGACAATCCAGACCATACTGGTGGCGTGTAACAGCAACTTAGCGCGCGCCGTTCACGGTTTCCTTCGACATGGCTCAGGACAGGCTGCCTCACCACGAACGGTGTGTGCCTTAACCGTTCACCCTGAGTTTATCGAAGGGTTCTTCGATTTTAGGCGCGAATCAGCTGTTACAGTTCCCTAAGCTCCCTCAAATAGTGCCTGTATCGCTAGAACACGTCCGCGGCTGACGTCGCGGCAGGTTAGGCATCTCGCCACCGATCACCTCTTGGTCTATATTCATTCCCATGAAACACACGATCGATCCGGAAGGGCTGCGGTTGCCGATCAAGCTAGATACGACTTCGAATGGGGAGTTCGAGCCTGTCCCGCTTTCCCCGGCGAACCGCGCCGGCAATCAACTGGCGCATGCAGCGGCGAGCGAGAATGCGAGACGCCTGGGGATCGGTCGCCGCGATTTTTTGATTTCGGCATGCGGCGCGGCGAGCGCGTTACTGGCTTTTAACGCGGCGAACGGGGCAACGGGAAAGCTCGGCGGATTCTTCGAGATCGAACCGGAAGCGGCGCTCGAGCCGCAGCTTGCGCAGGCGCGGGTCGGCGGCAAAGGCGAGTTTATCTTCGACGTGCAGGGGCATTTCGTCGATCCGACCGGAGCCTGGGTAAAGACAGTGCCCGCCGATTCGTTCAAGTGGTCGCCCAAAGCAGGCTGCGGCCTTGCTGCCAAACCCGGCGCGCTCAGCTATCTCAACTGCCTCGGACCCGAGGAATTCGTCAAAGACGTATTTCTCGACAGCGATACCGACATGATGGTGCTCTCGTTCGTGCCGTCGCGCCGCGATGCTGAGCCGTTGACGATCCAGGCGGCCGATGCGGTGCGCCGCATCGTTGACCGCACGGAAGGCACCCATCGATTGCTGATTCACGGCCGGGTCAATCCCAATCAGCCGGGCGATCTCGAGTTCATGGACGAGCTGAAAGAGCGCTGGAAAGTGTCGGCGTGGAAGACCTACACGCAGTGGGGCGTGGACGGCAAAGGTTATTTTTTGTCGGACGACGTCGGCACGCGCTTCATCGAGAAGGCGCGCGCTCTCGGCGTCAAGGTGATCTGCGTGCACAAGGGGTTGCCCTTCGGCAGGCAGTCCTACGAGCACAGCCAGTGCAGCGACATCGGAGTCGTGGCCAAGCGTTTCCCGGACGTGAGTTTTCTTGTATACCATTCGGGTTTTGTCGCCGGCGTTCAGGAGCGCGCGTATAGCGGGCGCGGCGCGAGCGACGGCATCGACACGCTCATCCGCTCGCTCCTCGACAACGGCATCAAACCGAACAGCAACGTTTACGCTGAACTGGGCAGCACCTGGCGTTTTCTCATGCGCGATCCCACCAGCGCGGCCCATGCGCTGGGCAAGCTCATCAAATATTGCGGCGAAAACAACGTGCTGTGGGGCACGGACTCGATCTGGTACGGCTCGCCGCAGGACCAGATCCAGGCCTTTCGCACGTTCCAGATCGCGCCCGAGCTGCGCGCGATGTACGGCTATCCCGAGATTACCCCGGTGCTGCGCGCCAAAATCTTCGGGCTGAACGCGACGAAGGTTTATGCCATCAGCGCCGAGGAGGTGAAGAAACACACCCGGGCCGACCGGTTATCTCACGAGCGGCTCGCTTACGGCGAGCATCCCGAGCCGCACTTTCTTACGTACGGGCCGAAAACGCGGCGCGAATTCCTGAATTGGCTGCGTCGGAACGGCGGGTCACGAGGCTAAGCGAACAGAAAGCGTTCAAATCGTTCAAGCCGTTCAAATCGTTCAATAGGTTCGAACCGGAGCGAAGCAGCTGCCTGGATTGTGCCGCTACGACCATCTTATTTGTTCAGGTATTCTCGGATAGAATTCGCAAAGGTTCGGATGTCGACTGGCTTCGCAATGTAGCCGTCGCAACCGGTAGTAATAGCTCGCTGTTGATCTTCCGTCGAGGCATAGGCGGAGATGGCAATAATCTTGATGTGCCGTGATTCTGGATTCGATTTTAGAAACTTGGTCAACTCCATGCCGCCCATGCCGGGGAGATGGATATCCATCAAGATTAGGTCGGGTTTCGAGTCTTTCACACCCTGCAGCGCCTCTGGCGCATTTGCGGCTATAGTCACTCTATAACCTTCATCGTCAAGCACCCTCTGGATTAGTTTCGCGTCCACCGGTTGGTCGTCAACGATCAGGATAGACTCATGCGGCATAGGTTGAAGCTTTCATTCTCTGCTGTTTCAGTGTTGCGCAACCCGTCAGATTGCCGAAAATCGATCGAAAGCCCGATCTTGCGTCCGCCTACTTGCCGAGCTCGACACCCAATCGTTGCACCACCCGGCGAGCACCGTCGATCTATTATCACAGTTTGATTGCTGTGGGTATATTTTCGCGCATCTGCTCGTCTCTGAAAGTGCGGCCCCCAGCCGTCTCGGCTTGACTGATTCCTTGGTGTCCGCGATAAGAGGGTAAGTCGAAGGAGATTGTGAAAGCCCATGCTAATCTTGAATAACGAAGAAGTCAGCAAGCTGCTGTCGATGGAAAATTGCCTGCGGCATCTCGAATCGGCGTACAAAGAACTATCCGAAGGCGAGGCGGTCAATCGGCCACGCAGTGACCTCTACTTACCTGCGACGACCACCGGCGGGGTTTATTGTTTCAAAACCATGGAAGGCGGCCTCACGCGTGAAAAAGTTGTCGCATTGCGCCTTAATTCGGACGTTATCAAGTGGCAAGAGAAGGCCGGGCGCATCATCAAAGATAAAGTGCCGGCAGCGCCGGGCAATAAGTGGGTCGGCCTCGTGCTGCTGTTCTCTGCCGAAACCGGAGAGCCGCTGGCGATCTTGCCGGACGGCGTCATTCAAGGTATTCGCGTGGCGGCGAGCAGCGCCCTGGCGGCGCGATTTCTCGCGCGAGAGGATGCCGAGGTTATCGGTATATTGGGATCGGGCTGGCAGGCGCGCGCCCATGCCAAGGCGATGTGCGCCGTCCGCGCCGTCAAGAAGATACTTGTTTACAGTCCGACCAAGGCCAATCGCGAGAAGTTCGCCGTTGAAATAGAAAAAGAGCTGGGAATTCCTGTGGACGCGACTGTCTCCGGGGCGGCGCTTGCGGAGCGCGCGGACATTCTGGTGGCGGCTACGAATTCGGTATCGCGAGTGGTGCCACCTGATTGGCTGAAGCCCGGCATGCACGTGACCTGCGTGAAGATTACCGAACTCGGTGAAGAGACGCTGCGTAAATTCGATCGGTTGGTGATCCATACCCGAAAGTGGGCGCCGGACAATTACATCACCGGGTTTAACGACGAGAAAGTCGAGGCGCATGATCCGATTGATTTATTAACGGAGGGCGGCAGGGGATCGAGCGTTGCGCCAAAGCCGCCTTTTTGGCTGGGCGCCCCGGAGCTTAAAGATGTGATAGCGGGAAAGGCTCCTGGCCGCCAATCGGCGACAGAGATCAGCTGCTTCAACAATAATATCGGTCTGGGAATCCAGTTCGCCGCGCTTGGTAAAGCGGTGCTCGACGATGCCAAGACACAAGGACTGGGCAGAGAGATTCCGACGGATTGGTTTCTGGAGACGGTGCATCCATAGGAAAAGTTGCGGGTTCCGGGTTTGGAGTCTTGAGTTGAAGGCAGGTCTCGGGTCGAGGATTGCGACAAAGCCACTCAGAGGCCTAAAAACCTGGGCGAGACCAACCTATTCTTCGTGGCCAGGTATTGATCTCGAACTAAACGGGCGTCACGAAACCTTACAACGCGCTACTTCTGCATGCCGATTTGTCTGAGAAACCCCTGATCTTCGAGTTGCTTCACTATGCTGCCGTCGAGGAAACTGTCGGGGTTGGCTTTTTTCGCTTCGGGATTTTGGCTCAGCTTGAGAGTTTCGACAATGCCTTCGCGGTTTGGATAGGGCGGCCGGACCACGTAGTCGACGGCGTATTGATAGGTCGCTTCGATGATGTCCTCGGCGCTGTCGCGGGTGTACTTTTGAATGATCTTTTTCGCCGCGGTTCTATCTTGGGTGAAGCGCTGCAGCCCTTCCGCATAGCCGCGAAAAAAATTGAGCGCGGTTTCCCGGTTGGTTTTCAAATAAGCGCGGCGGGTGATAACCGCCGTGTGCGGAAAGTAAACTCCGGCTTTGGCCATGTCGAGCAGGGGTTGGGCGCCCGCTGCCCGCGCGCGGATATGCGTCGGCGCGGACAACGGCGCGGCGACGATCAGGCGCTTGGAAAGCGCCGCGGCCAGCTCGGGCATGCCGCCGAGTTGGAGGATGTTGATATCTTTGTCGGGGTTAAAGCCGTTTTTCTGCACGAGATAGCGCAGCGCGAAATCGGTCGACGAGCCGAAGCGCGTGACGCCGACGGTTTTCCCCTTCAAGTCCGCCACGCTTTTGATCTCCGGAAGCGCCATCATGTAAAACGCCGGCACGTTGGCGACGCCGCCGATGAAAACGAGATCGGCGCCGCTGAGGGTCGCATTGACCACCGGTGCTCCGCCGGAAAAGGCTATTTCCGACTCGCCGGTCAAAACGACGCGGGTGACTTGCAGCGCCGTGGGAATGTAGATCAGCTCGACCTCGATGCCGTACTTCTGAAAGAGATGCATGTCGGTCGCGTACCAAAGCGGCGCGTTGATGCCACTGATGGCAGGGTAGATGACGTGCAATTTAGTCCGGGGTTGCGCCCAGGCCGATGCGGCCGTCAGGAAGAGCATGAGCAGCGCAGTTGGGATCGACGTCTTCA
Source organism: uncultured Pseudomonadota bacterium (assembly GCA_946478635.1). The sequence goes on along the minus strand of CAMLCX010000039.1, from coordinate 1,205 downwards.
TGCCGGCACCATAGGGGATGGTGCTTTCCTGTGTCAAGAAGGGTTGGTTTCTGGGCATTGACGCGTGAGGAGGAGAGTAGCGGCATTGGCCCACGGCGCCAAAAATGCCGAGTCCTTTCCTAATCGATGCACGGGGCGTACAATCGGCGCTGTGAGGCTTGTTCTGCCTTGGGAGCTAAATGTGAAAAAAATATTGCAGCTTCTTTTTTTGAGCCTGGCGGCTCTGTGGCTATCCACATGTACCACTACTAGCGAGCCTGTGACCTCCCGTTCCAGGGCCCAGTCCGAGCCGCCCCGTGGTTTTTTCGACAGGCTGGCGGATAATTTAACCGAGCGGGAGTGCCGCGTTGCCAGGTTCAGCTGTCCCTATGGTTTCGGACCTGCCGGGGAGCCCTGCGACTGTACCGATCCGCGCGGCGTAGTAATGAACGGCCGGACCGTTAAATAGCGTCAGAACATCTTTCGCAGCTCAAAAATGCCCGGACGCACACTATTCGCTCCGTAACAATTTTGCACCGCTCCAGGGCGGCTGCTGAAAATGAGAAACCCAGGACAAAAGAAGCAAGCCGTCGCCCTGAAGTAAACGCCGGTTGATGTCCCTCCATAAGTCCCCTTTGGGCATGCTAGTTGCTCCAAACAGGGGGGTGACCGGCATGGAAAACTTAAGGCAAAGCCAGCAAGCCGTACTCATAGTCGAGAAGCAGCCCAATTACACTCAGCTTTTGGTAAAGCAGGTGATGTTTGCGGGCTTGCGCCCCATGGTCGCTGTTACCGGCGAAGGCGGCCTTCGGAAAGCGCTGGAGCTTCATCCCGACTTGATCCTGCTCGAACTCGATCTTACGGATATGAACGGGTTACAGTTCGTAGCCTTGGTGAAAGAGAAGGCGCAACTGCAGAAAATTCCGATCGTCGCGATGAGTATATTTGGTTACCTGAAAACCGCAGCGCTCTATGGCGGCTGCGATGATTTTTTACAAAAGCCCGTCCAAATGATCGATCTAATGAATCACATCCGCCATTATCTGCGCCGCCGCCCGGCGTCGCCAACAATCAAGCAATCCCTCTCGACTTTGTAAGTCAATCCGAGTTCCGGAAAGACTCGCCGGCAGACGGTGCCGGAATGTCCGGCATCCCATCCATAGATTACTCTTTTTTTGTCTTATCCGACCTTTGCGACCTTGGCGCCCCTTCGACGAAGTTTATCC
>CAMLCX010000038.1 GCA_946478635.1 uncultured Pseudomonadota bacterium | reverse complement strand
TTTTTATCTTATCCGACCTTTGCGCCCTTCGCGGCCCTTCGACTTCGCTCAGGACATGCTTTGCGGGAGAATACTCTGAGGTTCGATTGCAGCTTGGCCAGGGTAGGTCCTTGGCGGAGACTATACGCCGGATAAAGCACCAACAGCGTGAGACACTACACTAGCGTCTCGCGTTGACTCAAAAACTCGTTATGCGCCGCCCGCAACTGAGAATTTTCCGGAGGACCTGAACGTGGCTAACAATCAACCTAAAGTCGGTATCTTGATGGGCAGCGATTCGGACCTGGAAGTCATGCGCGAAGCTGAGAAACGACTCGACACTTTCGGCATCGCCTACGAGACGCGGATCATGTCAGCGCATCGGACCCCGGAGAAGGCCGCGGAATACGCCGCAACGGCGCAGCAGCGCGGCCTCGAAGTCATTATTTGCGGCGCCGGAGCGGCGGCGCATCTAGCAGGAGCGATCGCCGCCAATACCACGCTACCCGTCATCGGCGTTCCGATCGATTCCTCCAGCCTCAAAGGTCTCGATGCCCTGCTCGCGACCGTGCAAATGCCGGCCGGAATCCCCGTGGCCACGATGGCGATCGGCAAAGCAGGCGCCGCCAACGCCGGTATCTTCGCGGCGCAGATCATCGCCCGCAAGGATAGTGGCGTCGCCGCAAAGCTGCAGCAATTCAAAAAGGAGATGGCCGCGGGTGTCGAAGAGCGCGACCGAAAACTCCATAGTGAAAGAAGCAAGGGCTGAGATTATTTCAGCGACTGCCGCGCTAAAGCGGGGCGACGTGATCGCCTTTCCCACGGAAACGCTCTACGGCTTGGGCGCTGACGCTCTCAACTCCACAGCCGTGGAAAAAGTTTTCCAACTCAAAAGCCGTGCCTCCCAAAATCCGATCCCTGTGCTGGTGGCCGATCGCGAGATGCTTCTCAGTCTGGTCGTCACCATTCCATCGCTGGCGGAAAAACTGATATCGCGTTTTTGGCCCGGCCCGTTAACGATCATTCTGCCCGCGCGTAGCGATATTCCGCGGCCACTGGTCAATGGATCCGGCGGAATCGGCGTGCGCATATCGAGCCAGCCGATCGCAACCGAATTGGTCAAAGCCCTCGGCCGGCCCCTCACGGCTACGAGCGCAAATCCTTCGGGACGACCTCCAGCGCGCACAGTACAGCAAGCGAAGGACTATTTCTCAGATCAAATAAATATATATGTCGATGGCGGCAGGCTTGCGTCGAAAACCGGCTCCACGGTGGTTGAAATCCTCGTCGATGCGCTCAGAATCATCCGCGCCGGCGACATCGACAGATCAATTCTCGAGGACCTGCTTGGCGCAGAAAGGATCGTGGCATGAAACGAATAATTGGGTTGGGGCTTTCCCTTACCGCCGCACTCGCAGTGAATTGGTCATGTGACTCAAAGAAAGATCCGGTCACTACCGGCCGGGAGGCGGTCAAAGAAGTGGTCACTCAGCCGTTCAATACGCTGGAGAGCGCCAAAGATTCGCTCAACAAGAGCGAGGATAAAACCAAGACGGCCATCGAAGAATTCGAGAAGGAATCGAAATAGGTGCTCTAACCTTACCGGCGCCGTGCCGACTTCATGATTCGGTCGATTTCCTTGCCGTCTTCGCCTTCGTAGTAGTTCACATTCTGGTCGCGCACGAAGAGCGCCCGAAAACCGACCTTCGGCCCGACTGCTGGGCTGCTATAAGCACCGACTTTGTTGGAATCCGGATATTCGGACAGATCGGGGTAATCCATTGTGCTCACAACCAGATAATGTAATTCACTTTGCCCGGTATTGATCAGTTGATGAGCATATTCGCCACCCGGCGGGCAGGCAATTACGCTTCCCGCCGTGAGAGCTATTTCTTCATTGCCGAAACGCAAAACCGCTTCACCGCCGATGATGTAAATCATTTCCTCATTGCCGCTATGCGTGTGATAGGGGAACGCCGCCTTGCCCGGCGGCACCTTGAAAAAGCTATAGCCGAGCTTGCGCGCGCCGATCTGCGCGCCCACTCGCTGCCGCAGTCCGCCGAAAGCCGAACCCTCGGGTGCCTTGATTTTTTCCACGGGAATTTCCGAAAGCTGGGCAATGTGTTCGTGTTTCTCCATAGAGTCTCCTTTTGAAAAAGCCCTGTGGCCTCCATTTGCCACCGTCTTTGTGGTATCAGAAATGATCTATGTTGGTCCTATCCGAAAAACAAGTTGAGAGCCTGATCGACATCGACGAGCTGATCTCAACCCTCGAAAGGGCCCACGTGCAATACTCCACCGGCAAAGCCGTCATGCCGGTCCGCCTGGTGGTGCCACTGCCGCAAATTCAAGGCCGCATCACCAGCATGCCCGGCTTCTTAAATGAAGATAAATCATTGGGCATGAAAGTCGTCACGTACTTTCAGGAAAACCCAAAACGAAACTTACCGGGGATCCTCGCCACGATCATGCTCTTCAGCGTCGACACCGGTAAGATAATCGCCGTGATGGACGCCAGCTATGTGACTGCGATTCGTACCGCCTGCGCTTCCGCAATGGCGACAAAAGCATTGGCCAATGCGGAAACTCCGGTGCTGGGGATTCTTGGCGCCGGCGTCCAAGCCCGCGCACATATCACAGCCTTGACGCGCGTGCGAAAAATCGGGCGAATCAAAATCTACAGCCCCTCCGGCGCCAGCGCCGCCAGGATTAAGCAAGATATCGAGCCGATCGTCAAAATCGCCATCGACGTCGCCGGCAGCGCCGAGGAGGCGGTTCTCAATGCCGACCTGCTCGTTACCGGCAGCACGGCCAAGGAACCCATCGTGAAAAGTGAATGGCTCAAAGCCGGCGTTCATATCAATGCCGTGGGCTCGCACCGCCCGGATTACCGGGAAATCGACGGCGCGACGGTCGCGCGCGCGAAAGTCGTGGTCGACTCGCGCGAAGCGATCATGGCGGAATGCGGCGATATTTTGTTGGCCATAAGGGAAAAGGCTATTAACGAAAATCATATTCACGGCGAGATCGGCGAAGTCCTCGCCGGCGTGAAGGCCGGCCGAGGCAGCGCGGGCGAAATCACGCTTTACAAGTCGGTCGGCATCGCGATCCAGGATGTCGCGGCAGCCCAGCTCGTTTATCGCAAAGCGCTCGAGCGCGGCGTCGGTACATTCGTCGAAATCTAGTACGTAAGAGCTTTTAAGTGATAACTCCAGACTCTAGACACCGAACCCTAGACTAATCAGTCATGACCTGGGACCTAACGACCTATTTTCCGGCGTTCAACGGCGCAGAAATGCTTCAGTTCAAAGAAGCCATCCGCAAGGATGTGGCCGTTATGCAGAGAGCCGCTGCTTCGTTGCCGGTCTTGGATACCGCGTCCGCGGCAGACTGGGAAACCCTATTTTTGCAGCACGAGGACATCATGCGGCGCATGTCGCACTTGGGTTCCTATGTCGGCTGCCTCGCGGCATCGGACGCGCGCAACGAAGCCTATCTCAAAGAAGAAGCCGAACTGACTCGCAGCCGCGCCGAAATCTCAAAAATTCGGATTGAGTTTTTGCGTGCCGTAAAAGCGGCGGATGACGAATCTTTCACTACGCTGACGGCGCGACCGGCGCTCCGCGGCGCGGAGAACTACTTGAATCGGCTGCGTGAGGAAGCCAGGCGCGCCATGTCCACTGACAAAGAAGTCCTGGCGACGGAACTCGGCGTCGACGGCATGCAGGCTTGGGGACGGCTTTACGACACGATTTCGTCCAAGCTCGAATTCGAAATGATCTTTCCGGATGGAACGCGCAAACGTCTGCCCATATCCCAACGCCGCTCGCTGCTGGATCATCCCGATCGCCAGGTCCGAAAAGCCGCGTTTGATGGCGGTAACGCCGCTTGGCAATCCATCGAGGACACAGCGGCGAGCGCGCTCAATGCCATCGCCGGCACGAGGCTCACGCTCAACCGCCACCGCGGCGTCGATCATTTTCTCGACATTGCTTTGTTCCAAGCCGCGATCACGCGAAAAACTCTCGATGCCCTGTTCGAAGCCTTGAGGATAAATCTGGACATTCCGCGCAGCATTCTCGAGCTGAAAGCGAAATTCACGGGGCAGAAAACCATCGCCTGGTACGATCTCGGCGCGCCGCTCGATTTGCCGGGGCATGAATCGCTTTCTTGGGACGGCGCCAAAACGCTGGTGGGCGACTCTCTTACCCGCGCTTATCCGGCGCTCGGCAAGTTTTTCACGGAACAAATCATCGCCAAGAATTGGGTGGACTGGGAACCCCGTACCGGCAAGCGGCCGGGCGGGTTTTGCACGAGCTCCATGCTGAGCAAAGAGTCGCGCATTTTCATGACCTATAACGAGTCGCTCGGCGATGTGCTCACCCTGGCGCACGAGTCCGGCCACGCCTATCACGGTTCAATGATGCGGGATATCAGGCCCTACGGGCGCGGCTATCCGATGACCTTGGCCGAAACCGCTTCGACCTTCGGCGAACAGGTTTTGATAAACGGCTTGCTCGATGACCCGAACATCCCCGACCGGCAAAAAGCGCAGATTCTCGATATCGAAATCGGTCACGGCGCAATTTATCTTTTGGATATTCCGGTGCGCTATGAGTTCGAGAAAGCATTTTACGAAGAACGGGCAGGCGGTCCCTTGAGCGTGTCGCGCCTGAAGGAATTGATGGTCGACACTCAGCGCCGCGTTCTCGGCAATGTGCTGGAAAGCGGCGGCGAAGACCCTTATTTTTGGGCATCGAAGCTACATTTCTACATCACCGGCCTCACCTTTTATAACTTCCCTTACACGTTCGGGTATCTGCTCAGCCGCGGCCTTTACGGCATGTTCAAGAAGGAAGGCGCAAAGTTTTTGCCGAGATACGAAGAATTTCTCCGCGTTGCCGGCGGCGATACGGCGGAAAACGTCGTGCAGCGAACGGTAGGTCAGGATATAGAAAAACCGGATTTTTGGACCGAAGCGATCAAGAGTTTACAAGAACCGCTGGATCGCTTGCGGCAGATCTTGCCGGCGGTGTCGGCAGACCGCTGACAATTATCTCCAGTGTGGCGTATCTGAAATTCGTCGAATAATGGCTACGGCGTACGGGTGGATCACAACCACGTCGTGGATCCGAGAAGATTGTAAGATCCGCTCCCTACCCTTCCATTGAACATGGAATCTTGAATAATTTTACAAGCCGTAGAACGCCTGGGAGTTGCTCTCCAGAATCTTTTTGGCTTGGGCGTTGCTGATCCTGCCCTCATCCACCCAGCCGCGCACTTCGTCAAGCGCGCTCAGATTGGCGGAGATATCGGTGTGGCTGTAATCGGTGCCGATCATCAGGTTATCTTCGGTGCCAAACTTAAGAATCGACTCGATGTCGTCGATCGGATCGATGGTGACAAACATTCGATTGGCACGGAACAACTCCGGTTCCAATTCGTATAGGTTGGGCAAGCGCGTCTGTTGACCGCGCAGCGTTTGGCGCTTGACCGCTCCCAACTGGGAGATTGTGTAGGGAATCCATGAGGCGCCCGACTCGATGAAGCCAAATTTTAGTTTCGGAAATTTTTTTGCCACTCCGGAACTCACCAACGCCCCGAAGGAGTACATGATCGGAAAGCCTCTGTCCCATTCGTGGCCGGGTAGAGGGTGGCCGGTGTGGATGCACAGAGGCAGTTCCAGGGCGCTCGCCTCCTCGTAAATCGGGAAGAAGTGCGGATCGGTGACGTACCTGTCGAGGTCGAAGCCACGCTTAAAGATACCGCAAGCGCCGTGCTCTTTGGCCCAGCGCAGTTCCTCGACCGCCCTGTCGGGCCGCAGCAGCGGCAGCACGGCGGCCCAGCGCAGGCGCCCGTTTGTCGGCGCGCACTTCTCGGCGAGCCAGCGGTTGTAGGTTGTGGTCAGCGCCCATTCGGCTTCCGCGTTGCTGGTATTGTAGCGAATGAAAAAAGTCGGAAAGATCACCTGCACCGCTACGCCCATCTTGTCCATGTGGGCGAGCCGGCCCGCCACGTCCTGGAGCTCGCGCAGGACCCGGGGAGGATGGTTGACTTCATCGCGAATGGCGCGGTTCTGCAACCGCCCTTCGACCACCCAGCAGCGGCTGTTGGTCGGATTGTAGCCGGCCCGTTTAGCCTCCTCGGGCGGCATGGCAATCGTCACCGGTATATACTTCGCATACGGCGTGCCTTCCAATTTCTTCCAGGTGTCTTCGCACTCGTCGACATGGGTATCGGCATCGATCATCGGCATCGGCATGGCTCCTATTCTCATTCTTCACACTAAATGTGAATAAAATCACTCAAAGTTCAAGAGCGCAAAGGTTTAGGGACAGGCGTGCCGGCTCTGGCAATCACACCTTTCGAAATCGCTGTTAAATGCCCCGCTAAAAATGAATCGCGCGCAAAGAGAAAGGGTGCAGCTTGAAACCGTTCGCGTTATCATGCGCTCGTGAAGCTTGCGAGCCTGAAACCGTTCCGCGAGAATCCGGAAGCGCGACGTCTCGCGCTGGTCTTTGCCGTCGTCTATTTTGCCCAGGGCATGTGGTATCTGCCCAACCTCTCGATCACCTTCCTCCTGAAGGACACCTTCGGCCTCAGCGCCGCGCAGACAGCAACTTTCTTCTCGATCACGGTGATCCCCTGGCTGATCAAGCCGGTGTACGGCCTCATTTCGGATTTCGTCCCGCTGTTCGGCCAGAGGCGGAAGAGTTATTTGCTCCTGAGCTCCGGCATGGCCGCGGCGATGGGTCTCGCCCTCACGATGATGGGCGCTTACACCTACTGGGGCGTCGCGCTTTTTTTCACCTTGATGGGTCTTGGCTTGGCCTTCACAGACGTGCTGACCGACGCGCTTATGGTGGAAAACGGCCAGCGGCTTGGACTCACCGGGCCGTTTCAGGCAGTGCAGTGGGCCTCCATCTCGCTCGCGTCGATTGCGGTCGGGATCGGCGGCGGTTGGCTCGCTGAAAATAGATTGCTCTCCGTTACTTTTCTGATCGCCACGGTCTTCCCCGTGGTGACTCTGGCGATGACTCTGTTCGTGATCAGAGAGCCTCGCGTCGAGATCCGCGACCAACAGTTTCACGACACCTGGACAGCGATCCGCGGCGCCCTCGGGTCACGCACGCTCTGGATCGTTGCCGGCTTTATTTTCTTTTACAACTTTAGCCCCTCCTTCGGGCCCGCCCTGGTTTATTACGCCACCGACGTGCTCCATTTCTCCAAGATCTTCCTCGGCGCCCTGGATTCCCTGTCCTACGCCTCCGGACTTGCCGGCACCGCCGTCTATTTCGCTTTCTCCAAATCTTTCCCGCTCAAGCACTTGATCCACTTCGCCATCGCCGCCGGCGTGATCGCGACGCTCGCCTACCTCGGCTACCGAACCGAGGTATCCGCGCTAGCGCTGTCGCTGATCTTCGGTAGCGTCTCGATGTTCATCCAACTGACATTTCTCGATCTAGCGGCCAGGGCTTGCCCGAAGCAAGCCGAAGCAACATTTTTTGCTCTCCTGATGTCCGTCTACAACGGGTCGGTGCAGCTCTCTCAGATTACCGGCGGGTGGCTCTACGATCAGGTGGGTTTCACGCGCCTGATCTTCATCAGCGCCGCTTTCACTGCGCTCTGTTGGCTGTTGGTTCCGCTCCTGGAGCTGAAAAAGCTGGCGCCGGGGCGCAAAACCCCGGGAGATGAACGGACGTGATCCAAGACGTAGCGTTCAAGGTTCAAGGGTTCAAGGTCGAATCCAGGCAAATGAAGATGATCACGGAAGCGATTCTAGCGCGGAATTTTGCGAGCACGTTAGTTAACCATCGACCTAATACCCCGTCATCTTGTTCCGCATTTCAACCTTGAACTTTGAACATGGAACCTTGAACGCTTTGGCCTGCCGGTGCAGCTTGATCCCTCGCAGCTATTAGCGATAAAAGTCCGTTAGGCCATCGCTGAGGAGATCGAGACAACTATGAATACGACGAAAGATGAAATCCGGGTCATGACCTCGGGCGCTTTTACCGCGGCGTATCTTGAACTCATTCCCAGGCTCGAGCTCCTGACGAAGAAAAAACTCGCGACCCTGGCAACGTCCATCGGCACGGGCGAAACCTCCATTCCGAATCGGCTACGACGCGGTGAAGCCGTGGATGTGGTCATCGTCGCGGACGCAGTGCTTCTTGGCTTCATCAAGGACGGCCTGATCGTGGCCGAAAGCTATACTCCGGTCGCGCGCTCTGCGATCGGCATGGCGGTGCGGGCGGGGGCTCCTAAACCGGACTTGAGCACGGTGGATGCCCTGAAACGGACGCTCTTGCAAGCGCAATCCATCGCGTACTCCGCCAGCGTCAGCGGCGACTACCTCACCAAGGAGCTCTATCAGCGTCTGGGCATAGCCGACCAGCTGATGAGCAAGAGCCGGCTCATCGGCGGCGGCGAGCGCGTCGGCGCCGTGGTCGCGCGCGGCGAGGCGGAAATCGGCTTCCAGCAGATGAGCGAGCTGCTTCCCGTGCCCGGCATCGATCATGTGACGCCGCTGCCGCCGGAAGTGCAGAAAGTCTCCGTGTTCTCGGCCGGAGTGGCCCTGAGCACGACGGATTCGGACGCGGCCCGGAAAATAGTCCGATTCCTCGCCTCGCCGGAGGCGGCCCGCGCCATCATCGAGAGCGGATTGGAGCCCATAGGAAATCGCTGAAACCGGAGACCGTCTGAAATCTGAGCGTTCCAAGCCGTTCAAGAAATCGAATTGTAGAAAGTCTGAGTTGTAGGTTTTTTATTGGACACGGGGATTCGAACTGGCTGAATCATTTGTGCGACGGAAGCACTGTCTATGAATGAAAATGCGGATCCACCTGCGTATCAAAAGTTGCAGCGGGAGCAGCCTCTCTCTGAGTACGGCTTGTCGTATTTCAATGAGTTGCTCAGCGAATTTCGTACCCTGTCGACGAACAATGCCGACCCCGAGGTTATCGCCACCATCGACGCTATTTTGCGCAAGCCATCGCTCACCTGGGGCGATATCTTTACGTTCGAGAAAAGCATTCTCAAACTTCAATCCATAGACATCGTGCGGCGTAGAGCCTGGGCCTTGCGCGAGAAGTATCGCCAGTTGGCGGGACAGCCGATGTACGAGGTCTACTTGAAGTCCAATCCTCCCGATCCGGATACGGCAGCGGAGGCGAATCTGCGAGCGGATCTGCTGCAACTGCTCGATAACTTTCACTGGCACTACACCGTGACCATGGCCGGCGAGCGCATGCGCGGGCGTCTTTCCAAATGGATCGTCGGTTTCATGACTTTAGTGGTGGCCGCCGTGGCGGCATTCGCGATCATCAGGTCTGATCACGGATCTGCTTTTGTAACGCCGACCTTCGTTGTCGTTCTGTTCATGGGTATGTTGGGCGGATTCGTGAGCACTCAACTGCGACTGCAAAGCAGCGCGAGCCATCAGGGCGAGGCCATGGAAAATCTCGCCAAATTGGACCACGGCTGGTTAAGCATTTTTATCTCCCCGGTCAGTGGAGCGATCTTCGCCGCGATTCTCTACATGCTTTTCACGGGAAAATTTCTCACGGGCACGATATTTCCAGACATCATGACCCCGATGGAGGAGATAAAAGGTGGGTTATCCTTTGGCGCATTTGCGACGTCGACGGGACCGGCGACAGGCATGGATTTTTCCAAGTTATTGGTTTGGTCATTTATCGCCGGATTTGCCGAACGCTTCGTTCCCGACGCTTTAAGTAGAATCATTGCGACCAAACCGGGCGACTGACCAGGCGGAGTTTAAAAGGCATGAGACAGAAAAACTCTTATGCAATCGCCGACGCGGAATTCTGAAGTCGTCGAGCAGCTAGGGTAGGCCTAACCGCCGGCACGGCTCCGCCCGGTACAATACGCTTCTCGACCTATCCCGTCGCCGAAAGAAAGTGTGATTTGCGGTTCACGGCCATCTTCTATCGGCCATACACTTCCACTCTGCCCTTACCTTCGCGCCGGCTAATGCTGCGGTAATTGAAATCGATTCGTTTGATCGTTCTGCGATCGCCGGGAAGGTCGATCGTGCCGGTGCCCGATCCTTGAGCGAAGCGATGACGAGCTTTTGAATTGAACTTTTCATCATTAGCGAATGTGATGACCATGCTGGATATTTCGATGGGCGCATCTTTGACTCTTATCTGCAGCTGCCGAAAGCGACCTTCGCTCCTGCCGACTTCAATGGTATCGTGATCGCCACGAAAATCGACTTCACGCGAGCCCAGGCGTTGCCAACCCGTCGCAGCTCCCGCATATCCCATTGCCGCCAAGCACAGTGCCATGATCGCCAGTCCTAGGTACCGCCTCATAGGTTCCTCCTGTTTTGCCGTACGTCCGCCGTCCGTTGAGAAGTAACTGACTATGATTCCGGAATAATTTTCAATGTAACTTAGTTCACGCCAGCTGTTCAAGAGTCGAATTTCACGACCAGCGCGACACGTGAAGTCCCTTGCGCCCACCGCTTCATGATTATGTGACCTCTCCCGGGACGCGATTAGAATGGAACAAGCAGTGATCGCCGTGTTCGAGGGAACGTGTTTGTGAGCCGCGTAACCACCGGACCCGGCAAACTCGCTTCAATGCCCGCTTCGTGTTAGTTTGGGCCACGCTTTGCAGTCCTCGCCTCGTCCGAAGCTCGACAGGCCCGCGCAAAGAATCTATTCGGCAAGATTTCTTTTTAATGGCTGCGGAAAAATCTCTGCCTCTCTGGACGCCGGCATTTGCCTTGCTCTGCGGCGCGCAGTTTCTTGGTTCGTCGAACCACGCTCTACTGCAACCGACCTTTCCGCTTTACATCACCGCGCTCGGCGGCACGCCGCTCAAGGTCGGCTTCGTGCTCGCGAGCTTCGCGGTGACCAGCGTCGTCTTTCGCCCGCTCATCGGCGCCTGGGCCGACCGCTGGTCGGAACCGCGCGTCCTCACCTGCGGCCTGCTGTTGTTGGCCGCCGCGGTATTTTTCCTCTTCATTCCGCTCCCCGAAGTCACCATGTTCGCCAACGCGCTGCGCGGTATCGGCTGGGCGGGCTTGAGCGCCGGCGGCTATTCCCTGTTGGCCCTGAGCGCGCCGCCACAGCGGCGCGGTGAAGCCTCGGGATATTACAGCGGCGTACAGGCAAGCGGCACGATCCTGTTTCCGGCCGTCGCGCTCTGGCTCATCGACGCGCCCTTCGGCGGTTTTCACGCCGTCTTTTACGTGGCCATTGCGCTGGCGGCGAGCGGCGCCGTGGCCGGCACGATGCTTTCGCGCCGCGCGCCCCAGCCCGCCCACGACCGCCGCGCTGTTCCCTCCGGTCCCTGGTGGCGCGAAATCCTGACCGTTTTGGATCGAGAAATAATTCTCGCATCGGTCCTCTCCTTCGCATCCCATATCACCTTTCCCGCGGTGGCAAGCTTTCTGGTTCTTTATGCGCGGGATATCCATGTGGAAAATCTTGGCTGGTTCTACGTCGCCAGCGGCACGACGAGCCTTTTGGCTCGTCCGCTACTGGGAAAAGTTTCAGACAACATCGGCCGGCGGCGCGCTTTGATTGCATGCTTTATACTGCAATCGATCGCGCTGATCGCGCTGGCATACGCCGGCAATCTCGCCGGTCTCATGATATCGGGCATGCTCTACATGATCGGTTTGGCGCTGGCCAGTGCGACGACTCTGGCGATCGCCATGGAGCAGGCTAAACCTGAGCGCCGGGGTAGAGCGATGGCGACGTTTTCCATCGCCCTGCCGCTCAGCAATGGAGTCGGCGCGCTAATCTGCGGCGCGTTGATTCAATGGGTGGGATTTTTTTGGATGTATCATTTGATCGCCGCCGTGGCTGCCGCCGGTCTGATAGCAACCCTCGCCAACCGCGCGTATCTGAAATAGGCCCGGTGCGCTGTCCCAGGTTCACATGTTCAAAAGTTCTAGAAACTCAAAAATACAAATCTAAATTTCTGACGTTGAACCCTTGAACCTGGAACTTTGAACTCAGTAGGGCATTCATGACCTCACCCGACTCCATCTGGACCAAGACATTCCTGCTGCTCTGCGGCGCGCAATTTCTCGGCTACGCGCAGCACTCCATGCTGGCGCCGGTGTTGCCGCTCTACGTCACACAGCTCGGCGGATCGCCCTTCGTCGTCGGCATGGTGCTCGCCAGTTTCGCCGCGTCGAGCGTGATCGTCCGCCCCATGGTCGGGCACTGGTGCGACCGTTGGAGCGAAGCCGGCGTGATGATTTCCGGTTTGCTCTTTCAAGCCGCGAGCATTTTTATCTGCTTCGTCCCGTTCGTCGGCACGGCGATGCTCGCCAACGGTCTCCGCGGCATCGGCTGGGGCGGGCTCAACACCGGCGGCTACTCGCTGCTGGCGCACATCGCGCCGGAGTCGCGGCGCGGCGAAGCCTCGGGCCTTTATAGCGGCGTACAAAGCTCGTCGTCTATTTTGTTTCCCGCTATTGCGCTCTGGCTGTTGCACGCCTCCTTCGGCGGTTTTGGCGTTGTGTTCATCGCCACCGCGATGTTTTCCTGCGCCGGCGCCGCCCTCGGCGCGATCATGACGCGGCACTTGCCCAAAAGAGAGCGCCTCCACGCCGCGGCCGGCCCGGCGCTCCGCTGGTGGCGCGAGATTTTTCATTTTATCGAGCCCGATATTTTGTTGCCGTCGATAATCTTGGCGTGGCTGAATGTGTCGCTCCCTTCGATCACCAACTTCAGCGTGCTTTACGCGCGCGAGCTCGGTATCATCGAATTCGGCGCCTTCTTCATCGTGATCGGTTTCACCAGCCTGCTCGGCCGTCCGATGCTTGGCCTGCTCTCGGATAAAATCGGCCGGGATCTTTCGATTGCCGTGGGATTTGGTCTGCAGTTCGCGAGCTTGTTGCTGATCACGCTGGTATCCCATCTCGCCGGCATGATCGTTTGCGGCACGCTTTATATGCTCGGCAACGCCATCGGCAGCTCGACGACGCTCGCCCTCGCCGTCGAGCGCGCCAACCCGCAGCGGCGCGGCAAGCAAATGGCGACCTTTTCCGTCGCCTATCCGTTAAGCTATGGCGTCGGTTCGTTGATCATCGGCAGCGCGGTGGAAGCGGCCGGCTATGCCGGCATGTTTTACATCATGGCCGCCGTTCAGGTTTTCGGATTAATCTTTGCCGTGTGCAAGTCAGCGGATCTGCGTTAATAAGTTGCTGACAATCGCTTAGGAATGCTTCGAGAGCCTCAGCATGAACGAAAAAATCATCAATAACATCAAATCCCCTCCGTTCGTCCTGAGCACAGTCGAAGGACTCCGCGAGGGTTTAGAAACTCGTTAGTAGGACCTCCGGATGAGCATCCTTCCATGACAAGTAGCAAGCCCGAATCGATCTGGACGCGCGCCTTTGCGCTCCTTTGTTTGGCTGAGTTTCTCGGTTACGCGCAACACTTCATCCTGCAGCCGATCTTTCCGCTCTACATTACCCAACTCGGCGGCACGCCTTTTCACGTCGGCCTGGTGATCGCGTCCTTCGGCGTCACCAGCGTCATGTCGCGCCCGATCATCGGCTATTGGGCCGACCGCTGGAGCGTCACCGGCGTGATGATCCTCGGTTTGTTCTTACAGACGCTCAGCATCTCACTCTGCTTTATGCCCTTTGTCGGCGCCCTGATGCTCGCCAACGGCCTGCGCGGCATCGGCTGGTCGGGAATGAACACCGGTGGCTACACGCTGCTCGCCACCAGCGCGCCGCCCGCCCGCCGCGGCGAAGCCTCCGGCTACTACGGCGGCGTGCAATCGAGCGCGACGATTCTTTTTCCCGCCGTTGCGCTGTGGATTTTGCAAGCGCCGTTCGGCGGTTTTGGCGCGACCTTCTCGTTTGCGATGGCGCTGGTGCTGCTCGGTGCCGGCGCGGCCATCGCTTTATCGCGCGCAAGCCCCGGCGCGCCGCGCAAAATCATCCGATCCGATTCGGCGGAGCCGTGGTGGCGCGAAATTTTAAATGTCTTCGATCGCCATATTTTGCTCGCGGCAGCTCTTATGATCATGCTGCAGGTATCGCTGCCGTGTTTCACGAGCTTCGTGGTGCTTTATGCCCGGGAGCTCGCCATCGATCATTTTGGCTGGTACTTCGTCGTCACCGGCACCACCAGCATGCTGGCGCGCCCGCTGCTGGGCCGGCTGTCCGACAAGATCGGCGCTGGCCGTTCTCTTATGGTCGCGTTTGCGCTGGAATCCGCCGCGCTGATCTTGATGCCGTGGGTCGGCAATCTTGCGGGCATGATGCTCGGCGGCGCGCTCTACTTCATGGGTTCGGCCATTGGCGGAGCGAGAATTCTCGCGCTCGCCATGGAAAGAGCGCCGGCTGAAAGACGCGCCCGCGCCATGGCAAGTTTTTCGGTGGCGTTTCCCTTGAGCAACGGCACCGGGGCGTTGCTCAGCGGGCTGGTCGTTGACTTCGCCGGTTACAACTGGATGTATATCAGCGCTGCCGTGCCATGCGCCGTCGGGATTATTCTCACCGCCAGAAATTGGCTGAGACTGAGATAACCGATGCCCGCTAAAACCTCTTGCCCGAAGCGTTGTCGATGATATAAGCGTTTCGTGCCCACTCGACTGCTCATGCCACGGAGGTTCATAAGATGAAACTTCGACTGCGTTCGTTCATTGTTATCACCTGTATCCTTTCGGGGACGTTGAGTCATCGTAGCGCCGATGCCAAGAGCTACATCGCCTATATCTCGGATTCGACCAACTCATCGGTGATCTACTGGATCGCCAAGGAAGCCGGCATTTTTAAAAAGCACGGGCTCGATCTCGATACCATTTTTATCAACGGCAGCGTGCGCGGCATTCAGAGCCTCATTGCCGGCGATCTTGGCTATAGCGGCGCGGTGGGAACGGCGGTGATCAACGCCAGGCTCGCCGGCGGCGACATCGCGATTATTCAGAGCCAGATGAACACGCTGCCCTACTTCATCATCGGCAATGCCAATATCAAGTCGCCGGAAATGCTCAAGGGTCGCGCCGCGGCGGTGCACATTCCCGGCACCTCCGCCGATTTCGCCATGCGTCTTGCGCTCACGAAAGTCGGCATCCCCTACAAAGACATCAAAGCGATCACCGTCGGCGGCGCGCCGGCCCGGCTCGCGGCGGTGACGCAAGGGCAAGCCGATTTTACCGTGGTCACCGACGGCGAGAAAATTCAGGGCGAAAAGCTGGGGCTCAAGGTGATCATCGACATGGCGAAGCTGAACGTGCCGTTCCAATTTAACTGCAGCGTCACAACTCGCAAAAAGATTCGCGAGAATCCCGACGAAGTCCGCCGCGTGGTCTGGACCATGGCGGAATCGATTCATTTCTTCAAAACCCGCAGAGACGAATCGGTCAAAATCATGCAGAAGTACACGCGCGGTTTGCCGCGCGAGATACTGGAAGCCGCCCACGCGGCCAATTCGGAGCTGCTTGTCGAAGACACCTACCCGACGCTGGAAGGTTTGAAGCAAACGCTGGACGTTCAAGCCTTGACCGACCCGCGCGCCGGAAAATTCAAAGCCGAGGACATGGTCGAGTTGCGCTTCGTCGATGAGCTGAGAAAAAGCGGCCTTGTCGAAAAACTCTACGGCCGAAAGTAGCCTGCTTCTGCTCCCCACTCTTTACTCGGGTCGGTGTTCCGCCGGCTGGGTTTACCTGCGGAAACGATGAGCGAAGTTTTCACACGCTCCGGCGCAACAATAATGGTCTTCGAGGAGAACTGAGCACGACACGTGGCTTCTCGTCGTGTTGCGCTAATCGCGCCGCTGGAGTAGTAAACGACCAACGATGAAATTCGGCATTTTTGTTTTTGGCGATAACCACCCGGAGCTCGGCCGGTCCAATCAGAAATTTTATGAAGAAATTCTGACCATGGGCGAGTGGGCGGAGGAGTTGGGCTTCGATTCGTTCTGGCTCGGCGAACACCACCTTTACTGGTACGGTACCTGCGTCTCGCCGCCGATGGTGATCGCAGCGTTAGGCCAGCGGACGAAGAGAATTCGCCTGGGTCCGGCGGTGGCAGTGCCGTCCTTTCACAACCCGTTGATCGTCGCCGAAGAGTACGCCCTGGCCGACAATCTCTGTAACGGCCGGTTGGAATTCGCCCTCGGCAGCGGCTTTTCGCCGGTGGAGTTCCAGCAGTTCGGCATGACCATGGAAGAAGCCAAAGAGCGTTTCTGGGAAGGCACGGAAATCATTATCAAGGCCTGGACGGAAGAACGCTTTTCGCACCAGGGCAAATACTATCGGTTCGAAGACATTTCGCTCTACATGAAGCCGCTGCAAAAGCCGCTGCCACCGGTCTGGCTGGCGGCTTCGAGCGACGATACGCTCATCAAAGCCGGCCAATTCGGATGGCCGATGATGGGCATCCCTTTCGCGCGCTCGAACAATCTCGCCGACGTGAAAGCCAAGAACGATCTCTACTTGAGTTCGTATTCCAAGTCCGGTTGCAAAACCCCGCCGCAGATCATGGTCGCGCTACACGTTTATTTGCATCAAAACGAGAGTGAAGCAGCCCGCCTTAGCCGGCCCTTTTTCGACCGCGTGACTTCGTTCACAAAAACTCACCGCCGTCCGGGATCCAAAGTTCCGATATTCGCCGAAGTGAGAAGAGAAGGATTGGGCGTATTCACGACTCCGGAAGCGGCAAGAGAGCTATTTCAAGCCTATGAAAAGAGCGGCGTCACCCACGTGATTGCCATGGTCAACTTCGGCGGCGTGCCGATGGCCGACGTGCGCCGCACCTTGGAGCTCATGTCGAAGCAAGTTTTCCCCAGCTTCGCGTGATGTAAAGGCAAAGTCGAACCCATCGAAGATTCCTCGCAGCCATACTTGCGCTATCCAAAGCGACGCCGGGCATTTCACCAGCTTCAACAATGGCACGGAAACGATGCCGGTCTTCGTTGCCCGTCCTCCGCTCGGCGCTGTCGGTATCGCCCCTGTGTCGAAAATGGCTTCGGCAACTGGTAAGAAGGATTTACAAGTCCCTGAACATTCGATCACCGAGTTTGACTGTGCGGATTAAGAAAACGGCTTGTCGTCTTTTCTTTACTTTTATCCTGCTTTTGCCGGCCTTCGGCCTGGGCGCTGCCGAACTCTCGCCCGTCGGTCTTTGGAAAACCATTGACGACAGCTCCGGTCAGCCCAAGGGACTGGTACGGATCAGAGAATTGAACGGTCAATTGGAAGGCAAGGTCGAGAAAGCTTTTCCCAAACTCGGTGAAGATCCCGCGCCGAAATGCGATAAGTGCGACGGCGTCCGTCGCAATCAGCCGGTGCTGGGCATGACGATCCTCTGGGGGATCGTCAAACAGGGAGACGAGTATCAAGGCGGAGAGATACTGGATCCAGAGACCGGCAAGATTTACCGCGCCAAGATGAAGCTCATCGACGGCGGCAAGAAACTCGAAGTGCGCGGGTTTATCGGCGTCTCGTTGTTCGGCCGCAGTCAAATTTGGCTGCGCGAAGAATAACCCAAGACAATCTGAAAACCCGAACCAATTAAAAGACGATCCATGACTGAAGTTCGTTTTGTCGACACCACCCTGCGCGACGGCCAGCAAAGCCTTTGGGCCTACAACATG